>DQHT01000002.1 GCA_003531115.1 Bacteroidota bacterium
GGACAACAACAACGTCTTTGTATTGCAAGAACCCTCGCCGTAAAACCTTCTATTGTATTGATGGATGAGCCGGCATCTGCCCTTGATCCCCTTTCCACTAAAAAGATCGAAGAGTTAATTGCCGAGTTAAAGGAAAATTATACCATCGTTATTGTTACCCATAATATGCAGCAGGCTGCCCGGGTAAGCGACAGGACGGCATTTTTTTATCTTGGAGAGCTGGTCGAATTCGACAAGACCAAAGCGATCTTTGAAGATCCCAAGGAAAAACGGACGGCGAATTATATTGCCGGGAAGTTTGGTTGAGTGCAGTTTCCTACGAAGATTTTAGTTGAAAACGAAATATCTCTCTATCACTGAGGCAATGGGGTTCTGGGTTTCGGGTTTAAATTCCCTATCTTTCCATAAATAAGAGAGAACCTATTAATGCGTCGGCTGTTCAAATTAGTTCTATTTATTTCCTCCATTATTGGATCAGGTGAAGATCTGACTGCACAGAATTTGGCCATTTCTCCCAATGACACCATCGAGCGGATTGGGTCTATGGAAGACCTTGAAACCCTGACAATCTCCCTTCAAAATCTCACTTCTTCACCCCTGGTATTAAAATGGAAAAAGTTGAGCGCGGCTGTGCCCGTGGACTGGGAAGCTGCTGTATGCGACAATAAAATATGTTATACGGGTTTGGAGGACAGTGGAACCATGAATGCGGTTGATTCTTCAGAATGGGCGTTCCTTCTTCTGCATATTACCTCTAAAGTGAATTATGGAACGGCTGTGGTTCGATACATGGTGTGGGATGAAAAAGATCCCATGAATACTGATACCCTTACCTATATCCTGCGGGTGGAAGCACCTTTCGGCACAAGGGAGGCGGATGAAGCTACATCCCTGCTCCTTTACCCCAATCCTGCGAACGACGTGTTGTTTATCTATACCGGCAGATCGGAAGGATTTTACTACCTGATCACGGATGTGACTGGGAAATGTGTGGATAGTGGCTTTTCAGAAACCAAGGTACATACCCTTTACCTGGAAGGTTTAAAAGCCGGACTCTATTACCTCAGCCTTCCGGATGAAAAAGGAGAGGTTCGGACACTCAAATTTATTCTAGGCTCATGAAATTCATTTTACTCTTAATAGTAATTCTTACCGCATTTCAACTCCAGGCTCAGAATGGAATAAACTGGAACGCGGCAACGGATATTTCTACAGGCAACTATGGAAATGCCTATCCCCGAATCGCTGTGGCTGCTTCCGGAAATCCGGTTGTGGTTTGGGGAGACATGAATAACCAGTCCGTTTATTTTTCCCGATGGACGGGTACATCCTTTTCCATGCCGATCAAACTCAACCCTTCCTGGTTGAATGTAGCCTCAGCCAGCTGGATGGGGCCTGATATTGCAACAAAAGGGGATACCGTGTATGTCGTGGTAAAACGAATGCCCGAAACCTCCGATACCAACCGTATTTTCCTGTTTCGTTCCTTCAACGGCGGGAATAGTTTTGACCCTCCCGTTGAACTGGCCTTTATTGGCGATAGCCTTTCACGTTTTCCAACCCTGGCCGTCGATGAATTGGGTAACCCGGTCGTTGCTTTTATGAAATTTGACCCCTCTTTCGTCAATTCGAGGTGGGTCGTGTCTAAATCGTCGGATTTCGGAAATACATTTTCGACAGATGTTATTGCCGGCGGTTACAGCGGTGCTGGTTCGGAAGCTTGCGATTGTTGTCCGGGGGCACTGGTTGCTTCAGGCTCTACCATGGCTATGCTTTACCGCGACAACCTGAACGATATCCGGGATATATGGACGGGAATTTCAAGCGACAATGGGCTGTCATTTCCGGATGGTTTCGCTGCCGACAACAACAACTGGATGGTATTGAGCTGTCCGGCAAGTGGTCCTGACGGTNNTTGACGGGGTCATTATCGGCGATACGCTTTACACTACTTATATGAGCAGTGGTAGCGGGAATTACCGGACCTACCTGAGTCGTTCATCCATAAGCACTAAAACAATGGGTTCGAAAATGAACCTGACCGGTCCGATTGCCGGCCTGAGCCAGCAAAATTATCCGCGTATAGCCAGCGACGCTAGTGCCATGGCCATTGTATGGAAACAGACGATCAGCAGCTTGGCACAGGTGGCCATCCTTTTTACCAATGATCGGGCAGCCGGATTTCCCTCAAAAAGTGATACGGTCGATCTGGCGAATGTTACCAACACCGATGTGGTTATGCGCAACGGAAACATTTTTGTGATCTGGCAGGACGACCAGTCAAAAACAGTGAAATACCGTCAGGGTACTTATACACCTGCGGTTTCTGTAAGGAAGACAGCAGGGATTGAACCAAAAATATATCCCAATCCTGCCTCCTCATCGATTGCCATCGAACTGGGAAGCACACAAAACGCCACACTCAGCATCCATAACAGCCTTGGAGAAGAGCTGATTTTGCAAACAACTTCGGAGGATGGACCGGTCACTATGGACGTTTCATCCCTGAAAGCAGGAATTTATTTTATCCATATCCATAAAAACGATCTTATTTTTACCTGTAAATTTATCAAACTATGAAAAAAGCATTCATCATTCTGGGTTTATTCATCGGGGGCATTGCCGCCTGTACCTCAACCAAAACCGGAGAAACTACGCTGGAAGTAGCACCGGAGACAGCCACCGTTCGGTATCAGTGTCCGATGAAATGCCAGGGAGATACGGCCTATACTACGGCAGGAAAATGTCCGGTATGTAAAATGGACCTGAAAGAGGTAAAAGCAGAATAAGTTTACCTAAAATATAAAAACAATTCTGTTCTTGCTAAAGGAATATGGGTTATTATTGACAGACCTATTTCCCATCCGTGAGACTAAGCCTTCTGTTTATTGTGTCTCTGGCCAACCTGTCGCTTGCGCAGAATGCCGGAGCAACTAAAGTACTTCCGCTCAATTACCGTGATGCGATTCATTACGTGGAAACGTATCAAACTGAAAGGGATACGATTACTCCATTTTTGATCAATCTGATCAATCTTCCTCATGAGCCTGATTCATTTCTTTTGCTGGAACGGGACTTGTTCGCCAAGCTGAATAAAACACCCCTGGCTTTAAGGAATTTTTTGGCTCATCATCTTTTTAGCAGTGTGTATTATCGGGTGTATACGGATTACGAAAAGTCCTTGGAGCACAATACGTTCGCTCTGGAGTTTTTAGAAAAAGCACCTTTGAATGAAAAACTCTATATCGAAGCTTTTTCGTACCGCTCTTTCATTCAAAATGTACTTTGGAATACGGAGGATGCCATGCTTTATGCCCAAAGGCTGGAGGATTCGATCCCTTTTATTAAAGACCCGGAGAACCTGTCGTTTTTATACCGTCAGCTCACCTTATTTTATGTGGAACACAGCGAATTTGAACGCTCTGTTTTTTTTAGCAGGGCCGGAATTCAGAATAATCTGGAAAACAGGATCAAAAAGTCGATGAGTTCCTTTTACGGCAATCTGGCGAATTGTCTTCCATACCTGGGCAAAACGGATTCCGTTATTTATTTCCGTAAAAAGGGAATTGAAGCTGCTCTTGATGAAGGAGTGCTGCTTGGGTTGAATGTGGCTTACAGGAATCTCGCTTCCGATTTTTCGAAGGCAGGCCTGTCAGATAGCGCTGATCTGTATTTTGGAAAATCGCTGGCTATGTTCAATGCCTATCCCTACAATATTGGATTGGGGTATACGTACATGTGCCTGGNNGTTAGACAGCGTGATTCAGCTTGTTCACCTGATCGGTCCGGGAAATCTGGGCAAATATTATAAAGTAAAGATGCAAATGGCCTTTAAGGAGGGGGATTTCGTCCAATTCCGGCATTTTCTGGAACTAGGCGATTCGCTGGTGGAGTCACAAATAGCTGATGAATCAAACCTGATCAAACAGGAAATGATGGTTCGTTATGAAACCCAAAAAAAGGAAGCCGCCAATAACCAGTTGCAGATCAGTTTACAAAAAGCGAAGATCAACTGGATCCTTTCACTGGGCGCGGCGTCATTCCTGGCCATCGCCTTTTTTACCTTTCTGAATATCCGCAGGAAAGAAAAAACCATTGAAAAGCAACGCCGGAATAGCCATGAACTGGAAGCGAAAATTTCCCAAATGGCCCTTGAACAGGAAAAAAGGGACAAAGAACAATTGAAGCTCGCGCTGAATTCGCAGATCACCAAAGGCTTGCAACAACAAGCAGCCAACCGGGAATTATTGGAGAAAGTGGAAGTGTTAAGGGATACTTCCGAAAATCCGTCATTGCGGCAAAAAACCAATCAGATCCATCAAATCCTTAAACGCCGGTCGAGCGAGGACATGCTTCTGGAGATAGAAGAAACGGCCAAACATCTTTACCCTGAAATATGGAGCTATTTTCATGATGAGCTTACTGAGATCAATCATATGGAAATGCTCTATTGTTTGATGGTGGCATTGGGCTATTCTTCGGAAGAGATCGCCACTCTTTTACGCCGATCCGACAAAGCCATAAAGAGTTTACGCTACCGGATACGCAAGAAATTAGGGATAGATGATACGGTTAACCTGCATCAATACATCCAGCAACTCATCGTAGTTGAAGAATAACAGTTTGATTATAAGGAAATAACATTTTATCGAGGCCCGATTGAGGCCTGAGCAGGGGAGGATTTTAGAACAAGCCCGTTTTACCTTCGGGTTCAAGAAAAGTAAATAATAATCCAAACCTATGAAAACAACCTTACTCATTCGGGATCGATTTCCGAAGACGGGCAGAATTCTTTTTGCTATGGCCCTGGGTGTTAGTTTGAGCTTACTCAATACGGCACAGGCGCAAATGAACGGTACCTATACCATTGATAAGAATGGTACAGCATCGTCTACCAATTTTCTATCCTTCACGTCTGCTTCAGAAGCCCTGCAAGGTAACACCCGTTCCGATGGTGGTCCATCATTGGGTAGTGGCATGAGTGGCGCTGTTGTGCTCAATGTAGTTGCCGGATCTGGTCCTTACACTGAGCAGGTGGTTCTTCCTGAAATTTCCGGTTCAGCTTCTTACGCCCTCACGATCAATGGAAACGCGAACCTGATCACCTGGTACGGTGATTATTCCAATCCTTCGGTTTTGAAGTTGAACGGAACAGATCGTACCAGCATAAAAAACCTGAAAATCAAACCAACAAATCCGGCTTACGCACTTGGCGTTTGGCTGTGTAATGGAGCAAACTACAATACAATAGAAGGCTGCGATATCAATTTGACCGCTTCGAACACTCCGAGCTACTGGTCTGCCGGTATTTCATTGGTGAACGATGCGCTTTATCCGGGAAACTACTCGAATTCCAATACTGTAGGAAGCAATAACTCCTTTTTAGGAAACACCGTTTACGGAGATGTAAATAATAGTGGTATGATGGCTGGTATTGTATTATATGGCCATTATGAAGGCTCTGACGCCAATAATCTGGTTCGTGGCAATTCCATCTCGAATTCCTATCAGTATGGCGTATATCAGTATAATATGCAGCGCACGGCCATCGATGGAAATCGCATTCGTACGGTAAACAAGTACAATGCAAACTATTTTTTCGGTATTCAATCGCATTATTCACCCAAAGCACGCATTGTCAATAACGAGATCAATTACGTCCAGAATTATTCCAACAACAACAATTACTATTACTACAACCAGGCTTTTGGTGTCTACTCCTATTCAAATAATTATAACGGGGGATATACGGATACGGTCATTATAAACAACAATACCATAAGCGGATGTGTGAACGGATATTTTTACGGCGTGTATGTTCAGAATAACCAGGGACATGTTGATGTGCTCCATAACACCATTTTTGCCCGCACTGACGGCAACACCAATAACAACTATTACTATTACTACTCAGGTAAATACGGGATCTATAGCTATTCTTACAACTATTATAATAATTCAGGAAACCAGGTTACGATCAACATTAAAAACAACATCATTGACCTGATGTCGGATGTGAATAACAATCAGTATTATTACTATGGTCATGTTTATAACCTGTTGATCTATGGTAATCAGAATTCGGTTTCAAGCGACGGAAACGTGATGTCGGTTGACGCAAATAGTTACAATCAATACATAGGACATTACAATAATGGTAGCTATGGTTATACTGCTACTACCCTTGCCAGTTGGCAATCACAAACCGGGTTAGATCAAAATAGCTCTGATATTCGTCCGACCTACGCGGATACGGCAAACTTTGATTTTACACCGACCACTTCGGCACTCAATAATGCGGGTGTTGCAGCCGGTGTAGCTTATGATCGGTTGGGAGCAACTCGGAGCACCACTAATCCTGATCCGGGAGCCATTGAATTCACGGCAACGGGAGGTTCTGTTGTGGCCAATGCCATCGATGCAACCATTTATGTGAATGCTTCAGGAATTGCCACACTGAACGTGAGTGATATTGATAGCGGTTCAACTGCATCTGCAGGGATCGCTTCCAAAAGCCTTTCAAAAACCAGCTACGACTGCAGCAATGTTGGAACAAACAGCGTGGTACTTACCATTACCGCAAACGGTGGAGCAGTTGCTTACGACACCGCAACGGTTA
>DQHT01000121.1 GCA_003531115.1 Bacteroidota bacterium
GGCTTATCATTTGCGTCTCCATAAATAAAGGCCAAGTGCTTATTCAACTGGATAGTTTGACGCGGACGAGGCCGTATCTTAGAATTTCTCATATCCAATAAAGGCGTGTAAGTGATATTCCCGTCTGGAGAAAGCCAGGCAATTGTCAGTAATCCGGAATACGCATCACCGCCTGCCAGTTCACCTGTTTTCCGGGTTCCATCCTCATTAAAATTCTTCCAGGAATCATAAAAGATCATGTTTATCGTATCACCCCTGCTGAAGGTGCCGTAATACAAATAGTTCCCCGACCCACTTTTTTCAATCTCTCTGTCCCATAGAATTTTTCCGTTCGCATCGATCCGGACAGCAAGAATGTGATCGCAATGATACGTGTAACTGTAGGTTGTGGAACTACCATTTGAAACTGTATAGCGTTCAGAATATACAAGTTCCATAATGCCGATATAACCACCGTCAACCAGAATCATAAGAGGGGGTACTTTATAATCCTTGAAAAATTCGGTGCCCTTTTCCGCATTTGATGCCCGGTGCAATAACTCGATCATTTTTAACCTGAATTCCTGGCTAAACTCAGAGAAAACAAATATCGGAGACACGAGCTGTGCATTCGTAAACTTAAGCAAGAAACTGCCCGCCATAGCAGGTTTATCTTCGTTATAATCCTGGTAGTATCCACATAATCTGACATATCCATTTTCGTCAATAGTCAAATTAAGCGAGCTTGTAATAAGCGACTTATTTTCAACAGGAATATCAAATTCCTTGTATTGTGATTCCCCCTTTGTGTATTGCCGGAGGATCGCTTTGGATTTGAGAACCTGCTTCTTACTAACGGTTAAGGGAGTCGAATAAGCAAACAAATAAACGGACCCGTTATCCGTGTGTTTGATCCTCTCTATCTGAAGATAATGAAGATCGTCAGATGCCTTGATCTCCTGTTTCCATTTAATATCCAAACTGGCATCCAAAACATAAAGAATATGAATTCGGTCCTTTTCATCCTTATTTGAAGCAATGACCTGCAAAATAAGGTGCTCCTTGTCCTCGCTTAATTGCGCCTGAAATACACAGTTCTTATAGTTTTCAATGGCCGGAATGAAATCGAACCAGGGCTTCTCAACCAGACCCGAATTATTAGCCACCAGCCACTTTAATTTGTGGGTTTTGGTTTTTTTATGGTAGGTCGTTCCCAGGAAAATGACTTTGTCCTTAAACACAAATTGCTGGCTCAAAGTGATCTTAGTTTTCCCATCGACATCCTTCCATACAATTTTTTCGGAGGAAAGGCTAGCCATGGATGCCAGATCAAAGGATTCCAAAAAGAAGTTCTTTCCTTCCGTGCGTGTTGTAAAAAACCGATCGGTTGTTGCTCCAACAAAAGAGACGTCTCCCTTTTCTTTCCGCTCGGGACCCCAGGAGAGTTGGGCGGGTTGGGCGTTTAGAATGGGGGTCACCAGTAGGAGTGTAGTAGTGAATATGATTTTTATAATTTTCATGCCAATTAGAATAAACGTAATTTATTATAATAATTCCAAAAAACCCTTACATACCAATCTCTGGGTAATTCACATTTTTTATTGCCGACCTAATTGAAAATGGTACTTTTATTCGTGTGAAAAAAGTTCATTGAGTAGCTCACCACGTGAAAACTCCGGTTATTCAATACTCGGACTCTTAACACCATACCATTTAGTATTATAAATTCTCTCTTCCTCTATATTATGATTATCATAATCCAGATCAGATAGGTTATGACCTTTTGAGTTAAACCTGAGTTCATGATATCCAATAAGTTTGCTAGTCCAATCAATTCGACAAGATGCTGAATCGACTGACAAAACCGATTGCCCAAGGAACAACGGGCTAATTTCCTCGCCGAACTGAGCGTCGTTATTAAAAGTTATTGTGACTTGGTTAGCAATTGACCTTATACTATCACTCAGAAATAGACGAATTACGACAACCAAAACAAGTGCAAAGAGAGTTGACTTACTTCTCTTAAGTACTAGTATCAAAACAAGAAGAACCACTCCAATAATTGTAGTTATAAGAAAAAATTGTTCGCCAGATATTAATCTATAGTTAAAACCTGGTATAAATTCAATAAATATCAATATGCATGAAAGAAAAAATACAATTTTTGAAATTTTCTCTCTTTTTGAATCACTCAGTATCTTTATCATTACTATTAATAGTTTCTTTATTTTCTTCCTCGCACGGTAGCCCGTACGGGAATCGAACCCCGATCTTTTTTCATCCATCGCCATAACGAATATAAAATTAGTTTTTTAATCTCCGCAAACCCTTATCCCTCGGAAAATTCGTCTTTTCCGATGGATTTGTCCGGATAAGCGGACAAAGTAATTCAGAATTCGTTTTGCTCACAGAAAAGAGGGCTTTGTCTCTGAGATTTATTCCTATTCCTCTATATTTGAGTAAATATAACGCGTAATCATGGTAACAGTAGTCAAAAAGGGAGCTTCGATAAAGGTTATAGAGGAGCTTTTAAATAAACTGAAATCCAAAAAAGCACTCAATGCCCGTAAGCACAAAGGTGTCATTCGCTTGAAAGAATCTCCACTTGAGATTCAAAAAAAGCTGCGTGATGAGTGGGAATAGCCTGATTGTTGACACCAACATCGCCCTTTATCTATTGTCCGGAGATGAAACTGTTGCGGAATTATTGGACGGGCAGGATATTTACCTCTCCTTTATTACGGAACTCGAACTTCTAGGATACAATAACATGACTGACTCCGATAGGAAAAGGATTGAGTCATTAATAAAAGATTGTTTTGTCATTGATATTAATGAAGAAATTAAGCGGAACATCCTTGCTCTCCGAAGTACATACTCCATAAAATTACCAGACGCTATCATAGCGGGTACCTCGATTTACCTGGGTTTTCCTTTGGTCACTGCAGACAGTGGATTTAAAAAGATCAAAGAAATGCCTCTTATTTTTTATGAGGTAAACGCGTAACACCACAGGATATCCATTTCCCTCCCCGCTCTCGACTCGCCGTAGAGCCTAATCTTTCACTTAAGTTACGATCGGCGGCTCGAGCTGACTGATCGCTTTATTGCCTGAACCCTGAACCCGCCTTCGCTCCTGGAAATAATCGATTATATCGGATAATTGCACTGAGCTTCGGCGGGCGCGGCCCGAAACCCTGAACCCCCTTCACTTTAATAGGTTCCAATCCATTTAATATGGTTCGAAAAGCGTCGGTAGGACGCGGCCCAAATCACCCGCACTTACTCGCTCCGCAACTCTTGCACTTCAAACAGCCCTCCTCATAGATCAATCCATCCGGATCGCCGCAGTCTTTGCAGAGGCGGTCTTCGGAGGCTGTTCCATCGGGAACGTAACGTTTTAAGGCCCTTTCAACTCCATTTTTCCAGGTATTGATGCTCTCGTTATAGAGTTGCAGATGGTTGATCAGGTGAACAACCTGCTGAATGGGCATTCCCTGGCGGAGCACGCCGGAGATAAGTTTGGCGTAGTTCCAATATTCTTCATCGAAACTGCGGGATAAGCCTTCAATAGTTACGCGGTAGCCATATTTGTCCAGGTAGCGGAAATCATAACGTGACTTTCCTTCTTCATCTGTGGCCTTCGTGATCCATCCTTTTGTTACCCAGGAAGGCATGGCAAAGGAGTCTTCGGCCTTACCCGTAAAGATCTCATAAGGACGATTTTCCAGAACCCCGATAAAGGCGATCCAGGGCTCGTTTTTATTTTTGAAATGGATGATGTCGGCCTCCAGTTCGAGGGGTCTTTCGGGCGCGATATTTTCTACCCAGGCACTGGTTTGTTTTTTATCTTCGGCCACCAATACCCCGTTTCGGGAACCTTCGCGGTATACGGTTATCCCTTTTAGTCCGGCTTTCCAGGCTTCGTAAAAAATGCCGGAAACTTCATCAACACCGGTTTCAGCAGGCAGGTTAATGGTTGAGCTGATGGAATGGGTAACATATTTTTGAACCACGGCCTGCAGTGCTACCCGTCTTTTCCAATCGATATCATTGGCGGTGCTTGACGCATACGGACTATCGGTAATGGCTTTGTTTCTGTTTTTATCCATCCATACCCTGAGCTTAGGATGCAGAACGGTAAAAGCCCTCCAACTGTCGCCCATGGCATCGACAAAATCGACTTCTCCTTTGTCTTCACCGGGGTTGATCTTTTTCCTACGGGTATAAGAGAGCATAAATACCGGCTCGATCCCGGAGGAGGTTTGGGTCATGATACTCAGCGTACCTGTTGGCGCCACGGTGCTTAAAGAGATATTCCTACGACCCAGTCCCATCATACGGGCATACACATCGGGAAGCTCTTTTTCAAGCATCTGCACAAATTCCGACGTTTTTTCTATGGCCGGATCAAATGCTTTGAACCTTCCCCTTTCAATGGACATATCAATAGAACTGTCGAACTCAGCCTTGCATTTGGTACGCATGAGTTTTTCAGTGAATTCCAAAGCTTCGTCGCTATCGTAGGCAAAACCCAGGGCCGCAAAAACATCGGCCAGTGCGGTAAATCCCAATCCGGTTCGCCGGCCTTCCTGCCCGGCTTTTCTTAGCATCAGCCAGGTTTCTTTTTCTACATATTTGATGGAATCGGGTTCCGGGTCGGCATCTATTTTGGCCAGAATACGGTCAACGGCTTTGATCTCCAGATCCACCAGGTCATCCATCAAACGCTGTCCTTCATAAGTAACCTGATAAAACTGCTCCATATTAAAGGAAGCCTGTGGTGTAAAGGGTTCTTTGATAAAACTGTATAAGTTGATGGCCATTAAACGGCAACTGTCGCCACCCTGCATGGCAATTTCGGAGCAGGGATTGGTCGATACATTTTTAAATCCGGGATATACTGAAGAAGTGGAATACCTATGTTGGGTATCCCAAAAGATGACTCCCGGCTCGGCGGTTTGCCAGGCACAGGTATTGATTTTTTCCCACAACTTCGTGGCATCAATTTCTTTAACGATGGACGGTTTTTCCGCATCGATCGGCCAGCGTAATTTAAAGCTGGAATTGCTTTCCACGGCCTTCATAAATTCGTCGGAGATCCGCACCGAAATATTGGCGCCGGTTACCATTGACAGGTCCTGTTTAACTTCAATAAAGGATTCGATATCCGGATGGGCGATATCCATGGTGATCATCAAGGCACCCCGTCGTCCGTTTTGTGCCACTTCGCGGGTGGTATTGGAAAAACGTTCCATAAAAGAAACTGCTCCGGTGGTACTTCCTGCTGAATTGGAAACAGTAATGCCAGATGGGCGCAATGTTGAAATATCCAGCCCTACTCCACAACGCCTTTTAAAGAGTTGGGCCATTTGTTGATCGGCATAAAAGATGCCCCCGAAGGAATCGTGCACTTCAGGCAATACAATGCAGTTGGACAAGGAAGCCAAAACAAATGGATTCCCTAAAGAGGCCATTACACTTCCCTGAGGAACCAAATAGCGGAAGTCGCGGAACAACTCGAAAATTCCTTTTTCATCTAATGGCGGACGTTTTTTTCCATATTCACTCAATAAACCCAGATCCGATTCATGCACCCTGGCATAGGCACTTTCAGCCTCATAAAACTCTTTGGCCAGACGCCGGTGCATGGCTTCGGGTGTGCGTTCCAGGTAGCTTCCATCCGGTGCTTTGAGGGCATATTTATTCCTCCAGGTATGAGCCGCAAGTTCGTCGCCTTTGAAATAGTCGAGACTGGCTTCATCTACCTCATCCTGAGTGTATCGCATGTTTATGGGTGCTGCCGGCTGTTGTTTTATGGATTTCCGCATGATTTTTTAAGGGGTTGTTCTGTACAAAGAAAGTTTTGAAGGGGCATACAATACTTGATATAAGTCAAGTATTTAAAAAATTGTTCCAGTTAATTTTGTCGTGTCATGAAGCCGATGAATACTCTTCGCTCCCACCCCAAAGCGCTCATTTTTTTTGTTATGTTTTTCCTGTTCAGCTCGTATACAGGAATGGTGTACACACAAGGTACGGAAAAAAAGCCAAATTCCGATGCTTTTCGGCGCGGACAAATGGTCTGGCAAAATCAGAATTGCCAGTCGTGCCACCAGTTGTACGGACTGGGCGGACATAAAGGCCCTGACCTGACCAACCTGATGTCGGATACCCATAAGGGCGAAATGTATGCCCGGGCGCTGATTCAGTCGGGTACAGCCGAGATGCCCGCTTTTGCAATGGAAAAAGAGGATATGGATGACCTGATCATCTTCCTGCAGGAAGTTGATAAATCGGGGCAAAATCGTGTACCTGCCCATGTTGTTGACCGTTTTGGTAGTTATACCTTAGAGAATGACCATGAAGAATAACCCCTATTTGCTCCTTCGTTTTTCTTTATTTCTATTGTTGTTTGCCCTGGTTCTGGGGGTTCTGATCGCATTCGCCTACTTTAAAAAAGACCTTTGGGGAGCGTATTTCCCCTTCGAAAAACTAAGGCCCATGCACGTGAGCTCGGCCATATTCTGGATACTCAGTGCCGCGCAGGGATTGGTGTTCTATTTTACAAAAGAACATTTTAAGGAGTTGTCGAAAAGAGAATGGCTCATTAAAGTTTCCCAGGGTTTATGGATGGGCAGTATTGTATGGGCTCTGGCAAGTTTTCTTTTTGGGGAATATGGAGGACGCGAGTATTGGGAATATCCACCCATCATCAACCTGCCTATTCTGCTGAGCTGGCTTTGTTTTGCCGCATACCTCTACCCCGTGGTTTTTGCCAAATTCCGATCGCAACCGGTGTACGTGTGGTTATGGAGTACCGGTACCCTGTTTTTTATTCTTTCTTTTATAGAATCCAATTTATGGATGTTGCCCTGGTTCCGCGAAAATTTTATCCGGGACATCACCGTGCAGTGGAAAGCGAACGGTGCCATTGTAGGGGCCTGGAATCAACTTATTTATGGATTGGTTTTTTACCTCATGACCCGGATTTCGGGGAAAGAAGATTCGGCCAGATCCTGGCAGGCGTTTTTCTTTTACTTTCTGGGTATGGCCAATTTGATGTTCAATTGGGGCCATCATACCTATAATGTACCCGCAGCATCCTGGGTGAGGCATGTGGCTTATGCCATCAGCATGACGGAATGGGTCTTTTTATTGAATATGCTCTATTCGTTCAGAAAGAAGCTCACACACGCTAAAAAACTGGCAAATTGGGTGTCCTATCATTTTATTTCGGCTGCCGAGGTATGGATATTTCTCAATTTACTTTTGGCGCTGGCCATGTCGATACCCGCCATTAACCGCTATACCCACGGAACCCATATTGTTGTGGCCCATGCCATGGGAACCACCATTGGTATCAACAGCATGATCCTTTTCGGTGCACTCTTCTATATCGCCGAAAGGTCGCATGCTACCCTGCTCGCACGTTTTAGAAAATGGATAAGGGCGGGATTTCTAATCTCCAATATCAGCATGTTTGTCTTTTGGTTGGGACTGATCGCTGCCGGTGTAGTTAAGGCGCGTTTGATGATTGGAGAAAATCAACCCTTTCAGGTAGCCATGAAAGCGGCCAAACCGTATTTGCTGGGCTTTTCCTATGCAGGTATTGGGCTGCTGATCGGGTTTGGACTATGTGCTATTTTATTGCTCCGGTTGCTTCGTCCAGCGCATATTAGCCAGGTTCACCAACACGAGCCCGATCAAAATAAGCACAGCAACCAGGAATAAGGCTTCATTCACAAAAGGCACAAGGATATAGTCGAGGGCGGCAACTCCCTGTATGCCCAAAACCAGCTCGTTCAGAAAAACACCGATCACAAAAACCGATAGTCCAATAAAGGTAAAGCGGGAAGGTGAGATCAATTTTCTCAATACGCAGTAGGTGATCAAAAACACCGTGGTAAAGGCCAATAAGACCAGGTGCAGGTAGGCGATCACGATAGGCCGGAATCCGAAGGCCAGCTGACTAAGCGACGGGATGGTCGAACCCAGTTGAAGGCATACTTTGATGGCAAGTGCGGTGCCAACTCCTGCCAGGAGAAGGCGGGGAAAAAGGGCCAGTCCCAGGTCATTCAAAAACTTGTTTTTCCTGACAAAATCGAGAAGGAGCAGCAAACCGGCGAGTTGAAACAGGGATGCCAGTACTACAGAAATATAAACAGGCAAAGGCAATTTGAGCCAAAGCACCGACAATCCGAAGGCCGGCAAACAACTCAGCGCAAAGAGCCAGAAAACCCGGATAAGGGCGCTCACATCTTTATTTCGTTTCTGCAGGTATTGACTAAAAAGTCCCATGCAGGCAAAAAACATCCATCCATTGTACTGAAAATGAAGAAACCAATACACCGAAGCCAGGTACATGTTCTGGTTGATGTTTTTGGAGGCCATCATATAACTGAGGTAAAAGGTACCCAGGGCTGAGATCACGTTAAAAAACAGGGCCGCTGCATACCATTTATAGGAAGGATTTGTTTTGAAGGGTTTTGCCTGCCTGAGAAAATAAACACAGAAATAAAAACTGATCAGCAGCGACAGGGTTGAAAACGCAATAGAAACGGCTCCATAACCCTGTATTAAGAAGGAAATCAACATTCCATAAGCTGCAATCAGTTGGATGATAAACTGGGTATTGAAAGAAAGGAAAGGTTTATTCCTGTCTTTGATATCCAGGGAATAGGTCATCAATACCATGATGATCAAGGATATCCATCCATACAAAGCAAAATGGGAATGGGAATGGAGCACANNCATTTTTCTGGCTGAAAAAAGGAAATTCAAAGCCAATTTTATAGCGCATCAGAACACCAAGGCAAGCAACAAGAAACAAATTAAAAAGGGTGATTTTAACCCAACGAACAGCGACAAATTCCTTCATTCAAATCCAGATCTCAAGGCGCGAAAGATACCCCTTATTTATCCGGCGAAATTAATAAATAGTATCTCTTTCTGCTATTTTTCCGGCCCAAATTCCGAGTCCGGCATCAATATTCGAATACACAAATACAGGCTCAAGGAAAGGATTGTCTTTGGCGTCATCAAACAAACTTAATGAAACCTGGTACTTATACAGCTCCTGGCTCAATGATTCGCCGATCACCATAAAGCGGGGAGAACTCAGGGCAATATCCCGCGAAAATTCGATGGTAATTTCTCGGCTTCCCCCATTAAATAATTCATCACTAAAAAGGTAACTGCCATCATCCTCTTTTACGGTCGACGGACTTAAAAGCACAGCATCGCTGGTTTCAAATGTAAAGGGCAAAAAGCCGGCTGTCACATCATTGTAATATGAAAAGTTCAGTCGGTAATAGTTGCTTGCAGCAACCGGGTCATTTAGCTGGATCGTCAGCGAAGCCAATGCCTGTCCTGAAGTATCGAGACCGATCGAATCTTTATAAAAAATGCCGGCAAAAGCGTTGGCATTTGGCATGATCAGGATTTCATCGACCTGTGGATATTTGGGATGTTGTACCCTGATTCGGTATATGCTGCCTTGTTTTGGCGTTGCAGCCCATTGGTAAACTTTGTCGAACACATCGTAAGTTCCTAAGCCAATAGAAGTGCCATCTTCCCATATTTCAACCACCGCGTCTTCCAGATAGCCCGGTTCATCCTGGGAAAGGGCCACCACCGAATAACCAACACTCACCCGGATCTCGTTTTCGTTACTCAATAAGCCATTCACCACAATTTTTTGCTCGTACGGAGGGGCATCGAGCTCAACCTCCCTCTCACAAGCCAGTGTGAAAAGCAGAAACAGATATGGAAGTAGCTTTTTCATCAAAAACTTAGTCGGTATGAAAAGGATGGGAAAAAGGGTAATAAACTCACCTCTTTAGCTACGCGGGCCGTATTGGTGCTGTTATACCCCAGATAGAGGAAATAGGGATTGCTTCGGTTGAGCAGGTTATAAATGGAGATCATAAACTCCTGTTTTAGTCCGCTGCTCATACTTTCTTTGGTATTCGTATAACCAATGTCGAAGCGGAGGTAATACCTGAGCCTGTAGCCATTTTTTTCCTGGTAGTCGAACACTTCCCTTCCGTTGGCATCGAGATAACGTCCATAGGGAAAAGTTATGGGATACCCTGTTCCATAAACAATATTGCAGGAAATGGCGTTGCGGTCGGATAGCGGGAAATTCCCGGTCAGATTGATCTGGTGCCTGCGGTCGTAACGGTGGTAATACCAGGCGCCGTTATTGATATCGTCAAATTTCCTGAGATTCCATGCCAGGGTATAGCCCAACCAGCCGGTCATGGTTCCAAAGCGCTTCTGAAGCAAAAATTCTGCTCCGTAATTTCTGCCTATCCCCTGCTCCACGCGGCTTTCCCAGTCGCTTTGCGCATTGATAAACCCGGTACCCTCGCCGTAGTCGATCACATTATTCATGAACTTATAATAGCCTTCGATGCTTATTTCCCAATTCGATTTTACCGTTCTTACCAATGCAGCAGTAAACTGGTGGGAGGACTGCGGACGAATTTTATCCGTAGCCGGTACCCAGAGGTCGGTTGGCAGGCCAAGTCCGCTGTTGGAGAGCAGGTGCATGTACTGCTTCATAAACGAATACGAGGTTTTGAAGGCCAGTTTCGAAGTGAGGCTGTAGCGGGCAGACAGACGTGGTTCAGGGGCAAAATAGGCCTTCCCGTTTACGAAATAAGCTGATAACCGCATTCCGGCATTGACCCTCAGGCGTGTTGATACTTTTATATCGTCTTCCAGATAAAAAGCCAGTTCATTTCCCAGAATCCTACGGGAGGGTCCGAGTACGGTATCGAGTTGGATGGATGGTCCTGAAAAATCCACTTCAATGGCTCCCGGTGCAAAGGCATGCAAGGTATAGATACCTCCAAATCGCAGAAAATGTTTGTAGGTTGGCGTGTATTCGTAGTCGGCTTTGGCAGAAATATCACGGATTCCCGAAAAATAGCGGATCAGGTAGCGGGTATTTTCGCGTGAACTATCGGTTTGTACTGCTTTGGTAAATTCCGACTCGATGGAAAAAAGGTATTCGGTATAATTGACCGAATAGGTTGCGAATAGGCGCGTATTGTGTACATGCATCCAGCGCAATGCAGCAGTCGTATTTCCCCATCCCAGCTGGTCTCTCGAGACTTCTTCGACCCGGGCAGTTCCATTGAGATATTGTTCCGTTATGCTATTAAAAAACTTGTCTTTGCCCCGGTAAAAACTCAGGCTCAGTTTATCTTTTTGGGAAAAGCGATGGGTGACCTTTGCAGTAATATCATAAAAAAACGCCCCGCTTTCTTCCTTATCCGAGCCTGTTTGTAGCGGGTTAAAGAGATTGACCACACCCGGCATGGTGCGTCGGGCGGAAACGGATAAACTGGTTTTATCCTCTACCAGGGGGCCTTCCAGGTAACCATAAAAACTCAACAAGCTGATGCCGGCAGCACCGCTGAATTCTTTGCTATTTCCATCTTTCAGGGTGATATCCAACACAGATGAAAGCCGGGACC
>DQHT01000016.1 GCA_003531115.1 Bacteroidota bacterium
CCACCTTTTACGGTATCATAAAACAGGCGGAACGTTGAGTCGCCGTCGTTTTTGTAATTTTTTGCCGCATTGATCCCTCCCTGTGCGGCGATGGAGTGCGCACGGCGGGGTGAATCCTGGAAACAAAACGCTTTGACATTGTAACCGAGCTCGGCAAGGGATGCAGCGGCAGATGCGCCGGCCAGTCCCGTACCGATAATGATCACGTCGATATTTCTTTTGTTCGCCGGATTTACCAAACGAACATGGTCTTTATAATCGGTCCATTTTTTATCGATAGGACCTGCGGGTATTTTTGAATTCAGTGTCATGCTGTTTCTCTTGTTCGATTAACTGAAATACATGTAAATAGGTATGATGGCAAAGCCGATCGGTATGATGATGCCAAAGAACCAGGTAAGCGCATTGATCACCCCGTCGTATTTGGGATGACGCCAACCCATGGTCTGGAAGGCTGATTTAAAGCCATGCCACAAATGGAATCCAAGAGCCCCCATCGCAAGGACATAAAGCAATACGATCCAGGGTTCTTTAAAGGCAAGGTTTACAGTAGAATATAGGTCCTTTAATGCGATAAGTTTCAGGTTCCCCTTTTGCTGCGCTTCACCCAGTTCTGCCTGGAAGGCCTCTATACGTTTGTTAACGGTATCATTTCTAAAACCGGCTTCATCATTTAAAAGCTGGTATTTTTCTATTGCCCGGTTCCTTTCCGCTTCCATCGAATCCAACTCCGTCATACTGACTACTTTGTCCTCACCTTTAGCGGTTTGATACACCAAATATTCCTGATTTTCCACGGTTTTGGTAAACTTATACTGGTACCAAAACTGGTACATGTGGGTAGCCAGAAAAACCAGGATAATGGTTCCCAATAGTCCCATGGAGCGCGAGGCCCAAGGGCTGTTGGCGGCACCGTTGAATTTTTTGTAACCCTTTTTACGGGCCGCGCTGTTTTGAAATGCCAGCCATATCCCCTTAAAGGCATGGACAAGAATAAACAGGTAGGTGACATAGCTAACAACCTTGATTGGCGTAAAGCTGGTCATAAATTTCGCGTAAGCGTTAAAGTGGTAGCCTTTGTCGTCTAGAAGCAACTGCAGATTCCCGGAAAGGTGAACAACAAGAAAGAGACAAAGGAACAGCCCCGTAAGGGCCATCATAACTTTCTGACCAATCGAGGAGGAAAAGGTTTTAATAAGCCAATTCATACGGTTTGATATATGCTTAATGCCCCGCAAATTTAATTTTTGTATGCTGGTAACAGCTATTCTCGGGCGAAAGTTTTTAATTTAAAATGAATCTAATCTGGGGGCGTAAACGAAAGAAGGGAAGACGAATGCTTCCCTTCACTTAACACGGTTGATTGGTTTGGTAAACTTATTTACATAGGCGCACTGCTATTTTTTGAACACGTCGTTAGGTGTCTGACACAAATATACGTTCCCATTATGAAATAAAATAGGCCATTTTATTAAATAGGGATTTTTTTTCAACACGTTTAACCAGGCGTCGTCGTCGAGTTCTTTTCCGCGCCATTGTGCCTGATAGCGTGGATCGGCCCTGTTAATCAAGTCTTTAGCACTGATTTTAAGGGCATGGAGAATCACCTGCAGGGTGGTGGAGGACAGCGAAGCAAGGTTTAGATCCTGGAAGTTCATTTTCTCACCCTGCGATTTCGCATAAGCATAGGTCTTTTTTCCAAGTGAATCCGTCCCATTATAAAACAGCACAGATCCTGAATTCACAATTTGCATAGGCCAGAGATTTAAGGAGATTAGCACTTTTTGGCCTTACTCGGATGAAAGTTATAACTAATTCCTCAATTATGCAACAGTGTGGGGAAAACCCGTGAATATTTAAAATTCGATACCGGTATAAGTAAATGGCGTAATAGCCAATAACTCTTGTCGTACAGTATCACTTACGTTCAGGGTATGGATAAATGCATGGATAGAGGTTTCCGTTATTCCTTCATTCACCCGGGTCAACGCTTTTAATGCTTCATACGGCTTTTCGTAACCTTCCCTGCGCAGAATGGTTTGGATAGCCTCGGCCACAACCGCCCAATTTTGTTCCAGATCAACCCGAATCGCCGCCTCATTCAGGATCAATTTACTCATTCCCTTATTCAAGGAGCTGTAAGCGATGAGGGTATGCCCCAATGGAACACCCACATTCCTCAGCACAGTTGAATCCGTCAGGTCGCGCTGAAGGCGGGAGATTGGGAGTTTCGCTGCCAGGTAGCTGAACAACGCATTGGCGATGCCCAGATTTCCCTCGGCATTTTCAAAATCGATCGGATTGACTTTATGCGGCATGGCCGATGAACCTACCTCTCCATCTTTGAGTTTTTGTTTGAAATAATCCATGGATATATAGGTCCAGATATCCCGGGCAAAATCCACCAAAATGGTATTGATACGCTCAAGAGCATGAAACAAAGCCCCGAGGTTATCATAATGTTCGATCTGGGTGGTGTATTGTGATCGGTTTAAGCCCAGGGTATCGTTTACAAAACCATTGGCCAGCTTTACCCAGTCGTACTGTGGATAGGCAACATGATGGGCATTAAAATTCCCGGTTGCTCCGCCGAACTTGGCCGAATAAGGGATGGCCTGCAACTGCGCAACTTGCTGTTCCAGACGTTCAACAAACACCTGCATTTCTTTCCCCAAACGGGTAGGGGAGGCAGGTTGTCCGTGGGTTTTGGCCAGCATGGGGATACGCTTCCAGTCTTCGGCGAATTTTTTTAACTGATCCAAAATGGACCCCAAAGCAGGAAGGATAACTTCATTTATTCCTTCTTTTAATGAAAGGGGAACACTGGTATTATTGATATCCTGGGAGGTGAGTCCGAAATGTACAAATTCCTGAATGGCCGAAAGGTTAAGCGCTTCAAGCCTGTTTTTTACAAAATATTCAACCGCTTTCACATCGTGGTTGGTTACCTTTTCTGTGTTTTTGATCTCATTGGCATCCGACTCTGAAAAATCACGAACAATACCGCGCAGGGCAGTCTTTTGGCTATCGCTGATCTTTCCTTCTAATTGTGGCAGGGGTATTTCAGCCAGCCAGATCAGGTACTCGATCTCCACATGAACCCGGTAACGGATCAGTCCGAATTCAGAAAAATAGGGCGAAAGTGACTCCGCCACCCGGCGATAACGTCCGTCAATAGGGGAAACAGCAGTAAGGGCAGTAAGTTGCATCAATGATTTTGGGCCAAAATTAACATTTAGATTTAGGATATCCGCCGTGCTTATTGCGCCGTTAAACGAAATAAGATTCGCAAATTCGCTGAGGTGCACTTATTTTGTGGCCTTAACTCAGGTAAAAAGGGGCATTTAATTTATGAAACAATTTTTTAAAATATTTTTCGCGTCTACGTTTGGATTCATTTTCGGCTTTTTTCTGCTCCTTTTTATCGGATTCATCATTGTTGTTTCGGTTGGAAGCGATGAAAAAATAGTGGAAATAAAAGAGGCCAGCATCCTGCATTTTAAGCCGGGCATGGGCATCAAAGAAAGATCGGTACACGACCTGAGTAATTTTGATCTTTCGTCCTTTGAACTTAAGTCACAACAAGGACTGGCGGAAATTTTGTCCACCCTCCGTGAAGCATCTGCCGACAAGAGGGTAAAAGGACTTTACCTTGAACTTGACCCCACTTTTGTGGCCGGCTATTCGACCATTAAAGAGATCCATGATGCCCTGGAAAGTTTCAGTGATTCCGGGAAATTTATCATCGCCTATACAACCATGGTCGCAGAGTGGGGCTATTACCTCGCATCTGTTGCCGATGAGATCCATATGAACCCTTCCGGGAATTTCATCTTTAATGGATTGTATGCCGACGTGTGGTTTTACAAGCAAGCCCTCGATAAAATGGGTGTGGAGTTTCAGGTATTCAAACACGGTACGTTCAAATCAGCCGTTGAACCTTATATNNTCTCTTTTTGATACCTATTTAACGGATATTTCTGCCAGCCGAAAAATGGATAAAGCCAAAATACGCAGTATTTCAGATGGGATGCTTATCCGCACCATCGAAGATGCAAAGGCCATGGGAATGGTGGATGAATTGTCGTATGAAGATCAGGTTATGACCCGTTTAAAGGAAAAACTTGAACTTAGCGAAGACGATGAGCTGCCTTTTATTACGATGGAAGAGTATGCCAAGGCTAATCCTCCCAAAAAAAATAGTGGTTCCGACAGAATAGCCGTGCTTTATGCTAATGGAGTTATCCAGGAAGGTGAACCCGGAACCGATGTAATGAGCTCTGACGAAATGCTTGAAGCACTGCGTGAGATTAACAAGGATGATAAAATTAAGGCTCTGGTATTGCGTATCAATTCGCCGGGAGGTAGCGCATTTGCTTCTGACCTCATTTACCGTGAACTCCTCCTGATTAAAGAAAAGATGCCCATTATCGTATCCATGGGCGATGTAGCCGCATCGGGAGGTTATTATATTGCTGCTTTGGGCGATACCATTGTCGCCAACCCGAATACCATCACCGGTTCCATTGGGGTGTTTGGCATCTTACCCAATATGCAGGGGCTCCTTAATGACAAGCTGGGTATCCATAGCGATGGGGTAAAAACAGGAGAATATTCTGATCTGGGCCGGATAGACCGCCCGATGACCCCGCAGGAAAAGGCCATTATTCAGGCCTTTATCGAAGAAACTTATACCGACTTTACCCAAATAGTAAGTACACACCGCGGCATTCCGCTAACCTCCATGGACAGCATCGCCGAAGGCAGGGTATGGACCGGAGAAGACGCGCTGAAGATCGGATTGGTGGACCTGCTCGGAGGGATCGATTTGGCTATGAAGTTGGCACAGGAAAGAACCGGACTGGAAAAGTACCAGGTAGTTAACTATCCTGCTTTAAGGAGTCCTTTCGATTTTTTGCTCAACGCGAAAAAAGACGCCATGGCTGATGAACTGATGAAAGAAGAACTGGGTGAACATTACCAGATATTTGTTCAATATAAAAAGGCCATGAAAATGAAAGGCATACAAATGCGGCTGCCTTTTGATATCACCGTGGAATAAGTTCTGTTTTCAGTACCCGGCGACTCGTTTATATTTGCCCCATGCAATTCAGGGATATACCGGGACTGGAAGAGATTAAACACCGCTTAAAACAAGGTGTTTTAACGGGCAGGGTGCCTCATGCCCAGCTGTTTTTGGGTCCCGAAGGTTCTGCGAACCTGGCACTTGCCTGGGCCTTTGTTCAGTACATGTGCTGCGAAAACAGGAATGAAGAAGATTCCTGTGGTATCTGTAACAGTTGCCATAAGGTAAGCCGGCTTATCCATCCCGACCTGCATTTTTCCTTTCCAACGGTGGGAGCGAAGGCCTTANNTGGTTCCAACGGTAGGAGCCAAGGCATTATCGACTTCCTTTATGGAACAATGGCGCGCTGCCCTTGAGAAAAATCCGTATATGGAAGTGATCGACTGGATCCGTATCCTCGACAGCGAAAATAAGCAGGGCAATATAACGGCCGACGAATGCCGGGATATTATCCGCAGGCTGAGCATGAAAAGTTTTGAATCGGAGTATCGATTCCTTATTTTATGGATGCCGGAATACCTCGGAAAGGAAGGAAATACGCTTTTAAAACTGATCGAGGAACCGCCGGATAAAACCTTGTTTATCCTGGTGGCGAATAACCAGGAGGAGATCATCACCACCATTCGCTCGCGTACCCAATTGGTGAAAGTGCCCCGCTTTACGGAAAATGAAGTCGGTCAGTATTTGACAGAACATCATTTAGCCCAGGGCGACCAGAAGGAGTCCATTGGTTTTATGAGTGAAGGCAATCTAAACCGGGCCATTGAACTGAGTGCGGCCGAGGACAGTTCTTTTTTTACCTCCTTCCGGTCCTGGCTTTTGGCTTGCTATTATGTCAAAACAGCCGAGATGCTTCAATGGTCGGATCAAACTGCCGGATTGGGCCGGGAAAATCAGAAACAGTTGCTGGAATATGGCATAAAACTGCTTCGTGAAGTGATCCTTTTCCGGAATCAGGCACCCGGATTGATCAAAATAAGTGGTACCGAAAGAGAGTTCGTAGAGAAATTTGCCCAGTTGGTGAATGATGATATGCTCGAAAAAATGACCGCTTTAATGAGCGAATACGCCTATTTTATTGAAAGAAATGCGAACCCCAAGATCGCTCTCTTTCATTTATCTTTGCTATTTAAGAATATATTGGCATCTTCGAGAGCCAGATAATACAAGTAAATTATGGGATGCAGTTCATGTGGAACAAGTGGAGGATGCGCGCCCAAAGGATGTAAAAGCAATGGAAATTGTAACACAGGCGGATGTAATAAACTGAATGTTTATGACTGGCTTTGTGATATGGAACTTCCCACTTCATTTAAACCCTTCAATATCATTGAAGTCAGGTTTAAAGGAAGCCGAAAGGAATTCTACCGCAACGAGGATAATTTCGAACTATTTACCGGAGACCCGGTGGTAGTGCAGCGGGAAACGGGAAGTGATATTGGTTTTGTTTCCCTGAAAGGGGAATTGGTGCGCCTCCAACTTAAAAAGTATAATGTGGATCCTGACGGATCCCAGGTATTTAAAATTTTACGCAAAGCCTCCGAAAGGGATGTGGAACGTTACGACGACCTCAAAGCGAAGGAACCGGCTTTTCTTGAAAAAGCAAGGACCATTGCCATGAGTCTCGGACTGAAGATGAAACTTTCAGATATTGAGGTGCAGGCCGACGGTAAAAAGGTGGTATTCTTTTATACCGCCGAAGAACGTGTCGACTTTCGTGAATTGATCAAGGCATATGCCGAGGAATTCCGGATGCGGATCGAGATGAAACAGATCGGCTACCGTCAGGAAGCTGCCCGCTTAGGCGGAATTGGCTCTTGTGGAAGAGAACTCTGTTGTTCGACCTGGCTCACCGATTTTAAAGTGGTGAACATGTCGGCAGCACGTTACCAGAACCTGTCCATCAATATGCTCAAACTGTCGGGCCAATGCGGACGTTTAAAATGCTGCCTTAACTACGAGCTCGATACCTACCTGGAAGCGCTGGAAGAATTTCCTTCTGCAGAACGGGTAAAACTCGATACAGAAAGTGGCGTGGCCTATTCGCAAAAGGTGGATATCCTCAAAAGGCAAATGTGGTTCGCCTACGAGCAGGACAGCAACTGGATCGCACTGGACGTAGAACGCGTCAACGAGATCCTTGCCCTGAACAAAGAAGGCAAAAAAGGACCCCGCCTGCAGGAAACAGCTGAAGGATCACGGGCCATGCAAAAAGCCATGGACGCCGAGGATATCATCTCCGGAAACAGCCTTACCCGTATGGTTGAAAAGGAAACCAGCGATGGAAACCGCCGCCGCAATAAGAAAAAGGGCAATAAACCTCGCCGGGAAGGCCAGGCAGATGCTCCAAAAGCAGAACGGCGACCTGAAAATCCGGCAGCACCAACAAACAGGGAGGGAGGCAACCGCAACGACCGACCTAATCGGAACAGGAATAAAAACCGCAAACCCAAAAACAATAATCCCCGTCCGGATGAAGGCGCAAAACCTGAATAAACTGTTTTTTCTCCTTGGTCTTTTGCTTTTAGGCGCCTGCAAGGAAAGCCTGGTATTTGACCAAAATCTGGCCCTTCCCGAAAGGGAATGGCATTGGAAGGAAAAGGCCCATTTTGAAGTAGCTATTGAAGATACCACCCAATGGTATTCCCTTTTTGTGAATACCCGCATTACCGGCGATTATCCCTACAGCAATATGTGGGTGCTGGTGCAGGGAATTTCCCCATCAGGCGACACCAGTACGGCCCGGGTAGAACTCACCCTCTTTAACCCCGATGGAACACCATTGGGTTTAGCTCGGGGAACTGTATGGGAATATCATTTGCCCGTCATCCCTCAAATGGATTTTACCGAAAGCGGACTTTGGCTCTTCTCCATCGAACAAAATATGCGGGTACATACTTTACCCGGGGTGTTGGATGTGGGGTTGTCGCTGGAGAAGGCGGGGGAGAAATTTTAGTACGGGCAGAAAATTTTCTGCCCGTTAAATTAATACTCACCCAGTGTATAAAACAGGCCAAGGCTGAATACGTTGGCATAGCCTTCTTTTGTATTGATTAAATAAGAGGCTCTTAATCCCAGGGGTCTATCCCAAATATAGGTGCGGATACCTCCGTTAAAAACCGGTCCGGCTGCTTCATTATAATCGGCTCCGAAGGTAGCGTCTGACCCAATTCTGCTAATTCCATAGCCGAGACC
Organism: Bacteroidota bacterium; assembly: GCA_003531115.1. Classification (GTDB taxonomy): domain Bacteria; phylum Bacteroidota; class Bacteroidia; order UBA8524; family UBA8524; genus UBA8524. The sequence goes on from DQHT01000016.1 coordinate 8,282, forward strand.
CAAAAAGCCCCCGAAATTAGATTCTGTATCAGGAAGAGCGCCATGCCCAAAATTTATTTCTGCAACCAAAGGCACATCCAAGGCAAATGAACCGGCTCCATCTTGAGAATTATACGAAAATCCCAGACCCAAATGTGTACCTACAGAAAGCGAGGTTTCATCACTTAATTCCAGAAAATTAAGTCTTGGGGAATACATCAGTCCCGGCGCCGCCGCAAGAGAACTTACATAAATGGATGCACCAAATGAATGCGAAAAGGATAATTGAGCATAGCTGTTTTGCAAGCTTAAAAAAGAGATGATTGCAAGAAGAAAGAGTTTGTTTAATGATTTCATACAATGATTTAAAATGCTCCTACTCGTTTGGCTTTTCGGTCACGCCCCGTTTTTCAAGGTGGTCTCTGGACTCCACACTTAGTTATATTTGATTGCTAAGATATAGATTAGTTTTAAAAATGCTAATCCGTGAGTTCCAGGATCCATTGGGGTTGCTTTAAACAGATTGTTTTTGGTTTAAAGCGGCTTCTGCAACTTTTATTCACGGGAAATGCCCGTCATTGAACATAAATATAAACTGCCAGTCGAAAAATACACCTGTAATAATTCCGTATAATTTGGTATATTCTTCTTGTCGTAAATTCCGTAAATGAATAAACTTTTTACCCTGGTTAAGGAGAAAATAGTTGGATTTGGTAGGTAGATTTAACTTTTCGATAGTCCCAAATCTTCCCGTACAGATCTGGTTTCATTAATAAAATTTTTGTAGTCCTCAACGGGTATTTCGCTAAATGCCCCGGCATAACTCAGGAACTTTTTAAGCATACGATCAGGTCGTTTAGTGACATTCCGTGAGTGAATTGAATATTTTGCTACTATGGATGGCAAATTTCGGCAGATTTTAAAGCTTTTTATATACCAGGCGCTGTCTTCAACCCAAGTTCCACAACTCCAGGTTTTCTGCTCCCATGAAAGCGTTTATTTATCTCCGCACAAAAGCTGGCGGGCCTAAAGGCCCTGAAGCTTTTGCGCTAAAAGACTTCTTCAACCTATTCTCCTCACCATCTGAAATTTCTGCTCCGTCCGTCGCACTTCCCTTCGACAGGCTCAGGGCAGGCTCTCCGCTCAGCATGACGGACCATAATGCGCCTCATCCCCTCAACTCCTTATCCCCTCACCATCTTAAAATTCTACCATCTCCTCGTCTCCTCGTCTCCAAGTCCCCTGGTCTCCAAGTCCCTCGTCTCCAAGTCCCCTCGTCTNNCCAAGTCCCCTCGTCTCCAAGTCTCAAAGTCTCACTACGACTCCGCCAAACTATCCTCAAAGATCCCTCTGAAATAGTCAAATGCTTTACCTGCACCTGCAACCATGGCGTCTTCGGCTTCTTTGGAATTAGCCTGTTCGATCAGTACAGCCTGGAATGCTTTCCAGTTGGGGCCGACCATATCACCGTAACATCCATAAAAATTAAATTCCTTTACTGATTCAAGGGAAGGTGTTTTGGCTAATTGACGGCCAATAACCGTACCTCCAAGGGTTGAACCTTCCATCACATAAAAAGCACCTAAAGCTTCATGCAGGTTGCTGAACTGGAAGGAATAGGTATGTTGATCAATTTCAGATTTAGAAAGCCCGAGCAATTCCAGGTCTTTTTCCAACAAAGCACCTTTTTTCCGGCTTTCGTAATTCAGTCCGGGAATAGAAGTAAATCCATCCATAGCTTCAACGCCTTTTTCTACGATCGTATTCATGATGTAGTTGTTGCGGATGAGAATTTTGTATTCGGGGAGGGTCAAACGGCCGCTCATAATTTTATCGCTGAAACCTACACGTTCCATAGCTTCGTGCTGGGGACGGGTTTCACTTCTTAATCTTTCGGTGATCATATTCAGTTAAAATTTAAAGGACTACAAAGAAAGGACATCACGCGCTTAGAACAAATACTAAAAGGTCCAGTTAACTCCCAAACTAGGTAATAAGGGAAGCTGGTCAACCCGGATATAGTTTACGCGATCGAAATAGAAAATATTCGCCCGGTCGTATACATTGATAAGTCCGGCTACCACATCCAGTTTCGAGGTTTTGGAGAGTTCGAAACTTTTTTGCACGCTGAGGTCCAGACGGTGGAAATAAGGGAGGCGCCCGTTGTTGATAGCACTGTAAACGACTCCTATTTCGCCGTTTTCTTTCACATAGTCAGTGGACACTCCTTTTTTGAAATTTAACTGCTCGTAATAAGAGAGGGTTTGGGTAAAGGGAAATCCGGAACCAAAATTCCAGCGGGCATTCGCCGACCAGCTTTTTTTCTTGCCCCAGGAATAAGATACAACCAGGTTGGCATTATGCCTGCGGTCGAAATGCGGAGAATAGGTACGTTGCCCGTCAGTACGGGTTACATAAGTTAAAGAATATACGGCCCACACGTAAAAAGGACCATTGTCGAATTTAACACGGGTATCAATACCGTAAGCCAGTCCGCTTTCCACGATATAGTCCAAACGCTGGTGCTCCGGTTTGTCGGCATACTCCGGCGTGTTTTCAAATATTTTATCGCGGTTGATATTGGTGAGCTGATAAAAGTTTTTATAATAGCCTTCGATCATCAGGTCGATATGTTTGGTCAGGTCCCATTCAAATCCTGCCACGGCATGCCAGGCTTTTTGCAGGCGGCTATTGACTTCTTTTCCGTTAAACTCCTTGGGGAGGTTATCCGGACCGGCAAGGAATCCATAAAACAAGTTCACCACATCCCGGTCAGAAACGGCGCTGATAAGATTTTGGGAGTATAATCCTCCTGCTGCTTTAATGCGGAACTTGCTGTTTACATTGTACTTCATTGCCAATCGGGGTTCCGGAAAAAATTCGGAGAATGTGGCATAGTATTGAAGACGAAATCCGGGTTCGATAACCCAACGCCTGTATACTCGTTTATAACGGGCATAAACCGACAATTCGGTCATGTTTTCCTTTTGTTTGATGGATCTGCCGTTGGGATTGGTAAAATTAAAATCGGTTTCGAAGACGTTGATCTCCGTTCCATAAACAAACTGATCTTTGCCCATGATGTAATCGAAATTCATCCCGATATTAAAATTCTGTATCCCGGATTCACGGGGTTTTCCATCTCCTTCTGATTGTTCCATCATATAATTGGAAAAGGAGAAAAATCCATCCATTTTTATGCGCGACTCATCAGGCAGTACAACGAATTTGGAACCAAACCCGGCTGATTTCCATTTGAATTCTGTGGCTCCCTGAAAATTAACCCCGTCATTGAAGTTAAAGCCGAAAAAGTCGATCTTACTTCCATTCCCGCCAACAAAACTTAATTTACCGTAGAGGTCATTAAACGTGTAGGGGAGCCGGTCATCTTCCAGATAGGGATAGAAAATTTTGGATGTATTTTTAAGGTATGAATTTTTATAGGAGAAAATATAGGAGATACTTCCTTCACCCTCTTTGTATTTTTTGAGGGGACCTTCGAGTAGGATTTTTGAGGTAAATGGGTTCACGGCAATTTTTCCGCTGGCGCGGGTTTTATTTCCTTCCCGTGTGGTCACATCAACCACTGCTGAAATTCTTCCTCCATATTCTGCCCCAAAGCCGGCAGAATATACCTCGGCGCTTTTGATCACATCGGCATCAAACACCGAAAACAAACCAATAGAATGAAAAGGTTGAAAAATGGTCATTCCATCGAGCAAAACTTTGTTCATTACCGGAGATCCGCCACGAACGTAAAGTTGTCCGCCCTGGTCGCCCGATGAATATACACCGGGTAGTATCTGTAAACTTTGAATAAGATCAGGTTCTCCGCCGAATGTAACCAGTTTGGCCATCTCTTTGGAAGTGATTTTGGTTCTTCCTGTTTGGGCATTTTCCTTTTTTTCCTGGGCTTCGAAACTCACCAGGACTTCGTCCAACACTTTTTCACCCTTAGGCAAATACAGGTTTTGGGTGCATACTTTCCCTTCGACAATTTCGATACGTGCCTGAGCCGAATCATAACCGATATACGAACAATACAGCGTATAAATTCCCGGCTTTATTCCGATTATCGTAAAAAATCCGTTTTCATCTGTAATTGTACCCTGGAAGGTTTCTTTGAGGTATACGTTCGCAAAATCGATGGGAACCCCGGTTCCTTTTTCATACACCACACCTCTGACTTCGCCGGTTTGAGCCATTGTTGTGAGTGATAGGAACACAACAAGTACCAGCACTACTATTCTATTCATATTGTTTGAAGGGCCGAAGCTACTAAAATTCTGCTTACCGACTCAACGAAGAAATGAGGCACAGGGTTTAAAAAGCCATTAAATTTGCAGAATGGAAGTTTTGCCGGTGATGGAGCATTTTTACACAATCCAGGGAGAAGGAGCATACAGTGGGGTGGCAGCCTACTTTATTCGTTTGGGCGGATGTGATGTTGGTTGTGTTTGGTGCGATGTGAAAGAAAGTTGGGATGCTGATGCCCATCCCAAATACAGCATCGAAGACATTGTCAGCTGGCCGGTAAAAGCGAATGCCGATCTGGTTGTGATCACGGGGGGTGAGCCGCTTATGTACAACTTATACCCCTTAACACTGGCTCTTCGTGAGGCAGGATTAAAAGTGAATATCGAAACTTCAGGAGCGCATCCATTAAGTGGCACCTACGACTGGATATGCCTGTCGCCAAAAAAATTCAAAGCTCCCCTGCCGGAAATATGCATGAAGGCTCATGAGCTAAAAATTATTGTGTTCAATAAATCAGATCTGAAATGGGCGGAGGAGCATGCCGACAAGGTGGCTCCTTACTGTCAGCTATACCTGCAACCCGAGTGGGGCCGCAGCGAAAAAATGCTCCCGATTATCATCGACTATGTGAAACAAAATCCTCGCTGGCGCATTTCTTTACAAACCCATAAGTACATGAATATTCCCTGAGTTCAAGTTTGGCAAAATCTTCGCTATACTTGTGGCGATGCATATGTTAAAACTTAAGGGAACCTGGCTGTTGTTCCTCCTAATTTTTATAAGCTCCTGTGCGGTTTCACAACCTACGGGCGATACGGATACAAAAAGCAAAAAGGCAAGGGAAGCATTTAACCAGGCTTTGTATTATTATAATATCCGGGAAACTGCCGAGGCCCTTGAATCCATCGAAACAGCACTTAAAAAGGATCCTCTTTATATCGATGCCCTGATGCTGAAAGCCGATATTTTAAAGACCCTGCGCCGTTATGAGGAATCGCAAGGAGCTTATGATGCCATACTTGTGCAGGATAAAAACCTCCCTGAAGTTTACCTGTATATGGGAGAAATGCAGTTTGCAGCCGGGTGGTATGATAAAAGTGTAGCAAGCCTGGAAAGCTTTTTAGCCACCAAACCGGGAGAATCAAAACAGTTGCTTGCAGAAGGAATACTCGTCAATGCCCGATTTGCCAAAAACGCCGTAGCCAATCCCGTTCCTTTTAATCCCTTAAATATGGGAACGAATATCAATTCGAAAAATTCAGAATATTTCCCCGGAATTACAGCCGATGGCGAATTTTTTATTTATACCCGTCGTATTGATGGCCCGATCCCTCAGGAAGATTTTTATATCAGTCGTCTGCAACCCGACAGTACCTGGGGCCCTTCTTATCCCTTAGGTCCTCCGGTGAATACAGAAGAAAATGAAGGGTCAGTGTCCATTTCAACTGATGGCCAATTTATATTTTTTGCGGCCTGTAACCGGGCTAAAACGAATGTACAGCCGAGCGGTGGGGGTGGCTTAGGGTATGAAGGTTTTGACTTTTATCCTGGCTGTGACCTTTATTTTTCGAAGCTGAACGGCGACAAATGGAGCAAGCCCCGGCATCTTGGTCCTGTAGTAAATTCACGGGAATGGGAATCGACACCCTCCCTGTCATTCGACGGAATGGTTATTTATTTTGCCAGCACCCGGCCGGGTGGTTTAGGCGGGAGTGATATCTGGAAAAGTTACTGGACCGGAAAGGGTTTTGGAGAGCCGATCAACCTGGGGCCGACTGTCAATACCACCGGAAATGAACAAACTCCATTCATCCATCCCGATAACCAGACTTTGTATTTTTCTTCTAATGCCCGACCCGGAATGGGTGGATTCGATTTTTACTATTCCCGGCTCAACGACAGCGGAAACTGGGACGAGGCTGTCAATTTAGGTTATCCTATCAATACCCTCGGCGATGAAAAGGGCTTATTGGTGAACCGTTCTGGTAATGTGGCCTATTTTTCGAGTGATGATCGTGTGGAAGGATTGGGCGGGGTCGATATTTATCAGTTCGAACTATACCCCGGTGCTCGTCCACAGGTTCTTAGCTATGTAAAGGCTATTGTGGTGGATGACGAAACCGGATTGCCCCTTACCGCCTCGGCTGAATTGCTCGATCTGGCAAGCGGGGCCAGCGTTATTACCACTACAACCAATGCCCTTACCGGCTCTTTTCTGATCGTATTAAAGGCAAACAGCAACTACGCTTTGAATGTAAATAAGGAAGGCTATTTGTTCCATTCCGAAAACTTCGCCCTCACGCAAAGCGGAGAAACCAACCCCTTTCTGATCGAGGTAAGGCTAAAAAAATTGAAAGTAAACGAAAAGGTGGTACTGAAAAATGTATTCTACGATGTCGACTCCTATGCCCTCAAGCCCGAATCTAAAGTAGAACTTGACAAACTTGTTCAGTACCTGAATACGCAAAAAACAGTGAAGATTGAAATTGGCGGACATACCGATAATACCGGAAACCCTTCAGCGAACCAGATACTTTCGGAAAACCGGGCCAAATCGGTTCTGGCTTATCTGATCGAAATGGGCATTGATCCCAAACGTTTGTCGTACAAGGGTTATGGAGCTACGAGTCCCGTCGACACCAATGAAACAGAAGAAGGAAGAAAAAATAATAGAAGAACAGAATACAGAATTATTGCCCTCTGATTGAGATAGGCAAAGGTTTTTATTAAATTAGCTGCGTTATGAAAAGAGTGTTACTATTGATTACTGCCGGGTTTGTACTTACCCAATTTACCAAAGCACAGGACATGAATGTATCTCCGGATGATCTGGCAGATTTGTTCAAAAGACAATTACGTGTTGAATTTGCCGATACCAATGAAGTTGGTCGCGGACAGATCACCAAATACCCGCAAAAAAATCTTGGTTACCTGATCAAGGCTGCGGTTGAAGATCTTTGGAAGCTTAACGCCAAGATCGAATATGAGTTCCAGGGAGATACCAAAAGAAACCTCGAAAAAGGAGAAGCCAGGAGCGTTTATCTTTTTCTAAGCAAGCATCCCGATTCCAAAGCCGGTAGCACGGTCTGGATTTTAAATTATACAAAAGGAACCTCCTATAAAGAAGGGAAGGTCGATTACCAGATCTACCTGCCTGATATTTCTCTGCGTAAGGTTCCTGAATTTACCGCTTTCGACATCTCTTTTACCCTGAGTATCATGCAGGAGCATATGAAGCATGTCCAAAAATCAGGTAAAAGCATAAGTCCTGCGGAATACTTCTATGTCGAAGCGGAAAAAAATTGCAAGACCTATAAAACAAACAATCCAAGTGTATTGGTCGATCAGGGATATTTATCCACCAAAGTGGACGATAAAGCCCTGAAAAGAGCATTTAAAAAAGTGAATTACAGTTTGCTGACAACCGAGGCGATCAACAATGTATTGGAAACCAGCAAAGATTCCTGCGCCATGCTGTTCGTATATCCCGGAAAATTTGAATCCCTGAGTACTTCTGCCATGGGCGAAAAGTATATTTTCTGGAATAAAATTGTTGTCAGGGGTTCTGATTACCGCGTGCTTGGGGCTGTTGGCTCGGGTAGAAAGGACAATGTGCTCATCCAGATCGAAAGTGACGATATCACGAGTCTGACCAAGTGCGATTGAGGCAAAGAATCCTATCTTTGCGCCAGTGAAAAAAACGGTCGCTTTTTATACGCTTGGCTGTAAGCTCAATTTTTCGGAAACATC
>DQHT01000134.1 GCA_003531115.1 Bacteroidota bacterium
AAGTAAGAACCTTTGGCCGGTCTGGTGCTCTGCACCGACCGGCTCCTGCTCCCCTCAGGCTGAACAAAAGGGGTTAAATCAGATGGTATCACAAATTGTGATACCAATCAGGAATCAGACTTCACTCGAATCTTACCGTATAATCCAGCGACAAATAGCTGTCGAATCCATAATTAGGCTCCTCATTAGAATAGCGTATAAAGTGGCGCGGACTGAAATATAACGGCGACAGGTCTTTATAATGATGAATACTCAGTCCCAATGAGGTGTTTTTGCTGATCTGACCGGCCATACTCAGTTTTAAATGAGCACCAAAATGAGCCCATCTGTTTGTGCGGTATATATCACTCGTTTCCGGTGCATCGATCCCGATCAAAAAACTTCCATAGAAGCCCCCTTCCACTGAAAAGGAAACCCGCTTGCCAAACCTTAATTCCACATCAACAGGAATTCTGTCCAACAAAATAAAGCCGATATTGTTTTGCCCATCCGACAATTGTCTGAATGCAAGCTGATTGCCAACTTTTAAGCGAAATGGCTGTCCGACAGGTTTAAAGGAATAATGAACACTGGCTGCAAGGGCAAACGTGGGATTCCACTTGCTAATTGGCGGAAGAAATGCAAAACCCTGACCAGCTACATATCCTTCTCCATAATAAAGACTGGAACTAAATTCCCTTTTTTGTCCATACGCCTCCCGGGCGGAAACGAAAAACAGGATCGCTAATAACAGGGTTCCGGGGCGCATGCTTAGGTATTAGACAGGAAAGGTAAAGATTATGTTGCGGGGGCAGGGTGCAGGTGTTTGTTCTCGGGCACAAACTGACTATTTTCCCTGTTTCTGAACAAGGGTATTATACCCGACCGTATAGGCGTATACCGAAGATGGGATATGAACAATGTTTAGCCCTTCATATGTTTTCGTTGTAAGTATGTCGATTGTCGTAGCCCAGGCTGTGTCAAAATTATTGGACTTACAGAATGAAACTAAGGATTTTAATTTTTCCGGATGGTCGACATAGTGATTGCTCCACTTTATTTCCAGGGCCCAAAGGGGTTTAAAGGTACTCTCATGCAGGCTCACCATATCGACTTCACCCTGGAATCTCCCCTTACTCCAGCGTGCGTAGTAAGGAATTCTCCATTCCCTGTGTAACCATTGTGAAAAAATAGCCGTTTCTACCATCATTCCCATGGCGTTATCGGTGCCTTCAAGCGGGGCAAATAAGGCACTCCTCAGCGAAGGGTTTGTTAAATACACTTTAAAAAAATCTGCCCGTTTGAACTTTTGAGCGTTATCATCAATTCGATGCACAATTTTTATCAGAAATGCAGATTCCAGATAAATCAGATAATTAAGCAATACCTTCTTACTAATTCCCGACATGGCTGAAAGGGATTGATAAGAAATCTCTGCCCCGCTATTATAGGCCAACGTTGCAAAAAGTTTATTAAGCTCCTGAACATTTCCAATACCGTAAAGTGAAGGTAAATCCCGCAACAATACTTTGTCGATGATATCACTTCGAATATACCGGCCTGGATTTGCTCTGATGGTATCAGAAAAAATCACCTCGGGATAACCTCCGTAATTGATATAATCGATAAAATGTCTGTTTAATTCTTTGATATTAATGGTACCAAAAATTTGAGAAACACCCCCGGGTCTTTCTATGTTTAACGGGTGCATCAGCACATTCAGCTTTTTTAGATGGATATATTCATGAAAAGTTAGAGGGGGAAGCATAAAATCAGTAAACCTACCCGCTCCACTTTCACTACTTTTTAGCTTCAGCGCAGCAGCAGCCGAACCGGAAGCAATAAACCTGGTTCCTCTGTAACCATCAACCATTACCTTAAAATGAACCTCCCAATCTGACAAATATTGGATCTCGTCAAAGAATATATACCAACCCTTTGCATCGTCATCTGCTACTGCCTTTCTGACAAATAAAAACAGTTGGTCTAGCCCGATATTCAGCAAGATTGGATTCTCGATATTTATAAAGGCAATCTTTTTCGGTGAAACCCCCTTCTCAATAAGCGCACTAATGGCATGATGCATCAATACCGTTTTTCCCACCCTTCTTGGCCCCATAAGCACCACAGAACGACGCACTTCATTTTCCGAAACAAGTTGAAAAAACAGATCGAAGTACAATCTCCTGGTCATTTGTTCATAGTCCAGGTCTATTTTGCCCATTGACCACCATGAGTTTTCAAATTTGAGACGTTCTAAAATTAGCTCCTCGGAAACGGATTTTAGCCCAACTTCTTTCATAAATGTAATAATTAACTCTCCAAAGGTAGCTAATATTTACATTTTTGTCATAATTAACTCCATTCTATCATTCATGTGGAGTTAATTATTACAGGGTATCCGTTCACATTCTACCAGTGAACTCACTAAAAACTCACCGAATCACCAGTTTTTGCACCTTACTCTCCCCTGCTATTCTTAGCAGGTAGATGCCCTTGGGAACATGAGCCAGATTGATCGGCGAGCCTGCTGTGATATCCCTTACACTGTAAATAAGGCTTCCCTGAATCGTATAGATCTCAATAGCCACCGGTACTTCTGTATCAATATAAAAAGTACCCTTGCTCGGATTCGGATAAACAGTCAAGCCTCTATCCTGCTGCTGATCCAGGGCTTCCATTCCTAATGGAAAAGGGTGCACGCGGGTTATTTGAGGGGCATTTGTGGCAATGTCAGAAAAGTCAGTACCATACCTGAACTCAACCAACGAACTAAATGTCCGGGTATACAGATCAAATTTCATCAACCCACCGTAGCCATAATCACCCCAATCAGAACAAAGGGTGTAAATCGAATTATCCAGCTTATCATGGTAAATTCCTCCAACCGGACTTACAGCCATGCTTAAATCATCAAAGGTAAAGACCTCGCTTTTTTTGCTGTTAACATCATAAAGGATAAGCTTTCCATACCCGAATGGTACATCGGAAGTCATAATAAAGGCGACTCTGTCTTGCTCAACTTTTAGAACATTGGTTCCAATTTTTGTCCCAAAAACATCTTTCTGAAATTCCGTATACGTGAAATCATTCCCGTCAAATTTTGCCAATCCGTCTGGATTTTTAAACCCAAAAGGTGGGGTAAACCCGATATAGGGCGCGTATAAATTAGTCCCTTCTGCCAGCATTTGTTTATCATAAAATGCGAATGTTCCATTACTGCTTACAGACGAAAGGGTATCCACTGTTCCCTGTTGAATGGAAACCTGAAGGAGTTTGTAATCAGGATACGCAGGATAATCCAGCTTGGTCCATATGACTAAAGTGCCTGCCCCATTCGCGGATATCCTTCCAAGCGGCCGCTGATTCTCCTTGCTCGAAAAATCAATTACCCACGTTATAGCCATGCTTTTTGTAGAAAAGAAGGCCATACCTCCTCTTAAATGAGGACCACCTGTGCTAAAGTGAAAGGCCAGCAGGGTGTCGTTTATTGCAAAAAGTGAGCTGATATCCGGTGTATGGAAAGTTGAATCGTTTATTCTGTTCTCTCCTCCAAAGGAGATAACCGTGTCAACTTCTTTCGAAGAATAATCGATAATGCCCAGAGCCCCTTTTCCATAAGCTCCTCCGGATTCAGCGAGATAAGCGATTTTTTTATTGTCCATCTCTACTACCGCATTGCTCATTGTTGTTCCAAAGGGCATTCCGGCTAAGGTCGTTTGAACATATGCATTATTGACCAGATTTATGGAAAGCAAAGACCCTCTCTTCCCGGAGGCTCCTTCCCTCAAATGGACATGAACCCGTCCCGTCTTTTCCGAATAAAGCATCCTCTGAGGGAAATTTCCAAAAGACGAACGAAAACTCAGGCCCGGTGTGATGCTAAAATCATTGATATTAACTTTTAACAAATTACCCGAATTATATATTCCGCCACCATTGCTACAGAATACAACCATAGAGTCATTAATGGCAAAGATGCTCCTGTAATTGCCGGCCCCAAATGCCGTATCCTTTTGGATGGAGACGTATTCCCGATTGCTTCCATTTGCATCTATTTTATAGATCAACTGCCTTTCATTGACCCGATCAATAGAAGCACCAACCAGCTTATTGCCTGCTACACATACACTTCCGGTTGGAAGTTCAACAGCCTTATCAAATTCATGGAGCAGGGTAAAAAAGGTGTTTTTTAAACGAAACAGGATTTGTCTGTCAGACCAATGGTCGAGGTATCCATACAGACCCAAATTCGGATCATAATCCAAATGCCTCGCGTACAAACTAGTTGAGGAAATAAAGGTGAATTGAAAAAGTTGGGTGATACTTTTCGCATTTAAATCCAAACGAAAAAGAAACCCTAAGTTATCTATTCCTCCCCCGGATGACGAGCCATAGAGCATGTTAGAATCCTTGTCGAAGGCAAACGACGGGGACATGCCACTTACCGGGTTTTTCTCCAATTCCATAATCCTGGAAAAGGTAGATGTACCAAAAGAATAGGAATATACAAACCCGCTGTCCTTAGACTGTCCATTCAAAACAACCCCAACACAATTGCCGTTTTTGTCCAGAAACAGCTCATCCGAAAAATCAATTTCCTCCGTTGAATCAAAGGTATGCAGCTCCTGCAGCTCATTTGAAGCCGTGTTAAACAAAAGCAGGGAATAGGCCGAACGGTTTTTGAG
>DQHT01000141.1 GCA_003531115.1 Bacteroidota bacterium
GAGCCTGCCCTGAGCCAGCCGAAGGGAAGTACGACGGACAGAGCAGAATCCTCAGGACAAGACACCTCTACCTGAACACTGAACACTTTTATCCGCCGAAGCTCGCCGACATACCTTCGTCCTAAACCAATCTTGCCGAGCGAAGGCGGAGAAAACTCCTCACCGCCATTTTTCCCGCCATTATCGTTTAAGCCTGATCCCTTCGTTTCAGCGACGTTTCTTTGTTTTACTTTTTATGATGAAAGGCTTAAAGAAATTTCTAAAGATGATACTGATCCTTGTGCTTAGCCTGGTGCTTCTTGTTGTTGTAGTGGGTTTTATCTTCATCAAAACCAGCAAAGAATTTGGCGGGAAGGCCAGTCAGGAGCAGCTTGACCGTTATGCCAAACTCGACTATTATTCAGACGGATCCTTTCAGAACCTCGATAATGTCGTGATGCAAAACATGGGCTTTTGGGAGGCATTAAAGATGATGCCCAAGTTTTTCAGCAATTCGCCGGGACGAAAACCCGAAAAGGACCTGCCTGTGGAATTGATGGATTCAGTTGCCCTCACCCAAACCCCGGATACTTCTGTATTCGTGAACTGGTTCGGACATAGCGCTATTCTCCTCCAATTGCACGGCAAAAAAATCATGATCGATCCGATGTTGGGCACCACCCCAGCCCCTCACCCCACCTTGGGCAAAAACCGCTTTCGGCCGGGATTGCCTTTGGAAGCCGAACAACTCCCGGAGCTGGATATTGTGTTATTTTCTCACGACCATTACGACCACCTGGATTATGGCAGCGTGTTAAAGATCAAAGACAAAACTTCCCGCTTTCTGGTTCCTTTGGGACTGGCCAATCACCTCATACTTTGGGGTGTCGATTCCGCTAAGATCACGGAATTTGAATGGGGTCAAAGTATGGGGATCGATGGCTATACCTTTGTTTGTACCCCCGCCCAGCACTTTTCCGGCCGCGGTATCGGCGACCGGGGCGCAACCCTTTGGTGTTCCTGGGTAGTGCAACATAATGGCAGCAGTATCTTTTTCAGCGGCGACAGTGGGTATGGACGGCATTTTAAAGAGATCGGCGAAAAGTATGGTCCTTTTGATTTTGCCATGCTGGAATGCGGCCAGTACAATGAAAAATGGAAAGAGATCCACATGATGCCCGAAGAAACCGCCCTGGCAGCAAAGGACCTGGGAGCCAAAGTCTTTATGCCCATCCATTGGGGCGCCTTTACCCTGGCCTTTCATGAATGGAATGAACCGGCGAAACGGGTTGCTTCCGAAGCGAAAAGGCTGAACTTGAATTTGATCACGCCCATTATTGGTGAGACTATTGATGTGGAGGGGAAGATGGAGTTGAAGGCATGGTGGGGCTGAAACAGTTGCCAGGAAGTTCGTCCCAATTTAATTTCTAGAATGCATAAGGGTTAAAGAAAAAAATGAGAAAATTCACTATATGTTTTTTTTACAACTATTTACTTACATTTGATTTCTAACTAAATAGAAAAACCATGAGAGTCTTAATTATTTTAATTGCACTTTTTACCACCCTAAACATTTCAGCAAAAACTAAACCTTGCTACAGAATCGTCAATAAACCAACCGGCTACACCGATCCGCAAACGGGAGTAACAACGTACAAAACCGCCACTACTGATGATGCAGTGGTCGAAGGTGTGAATTCTACAGTAATTAACTGCAATGGATCCGGAAGCAATACATGTCCTTCTTGCCCTTTACTGGTATACCCGACAATCACATATTCTCAGTTTGAACTCGACAGATATAGTTCCTTATCAAACCATGCCGAATTACAAATTGAAACAGGAAATCAAACCGGAGTTTATTCTGAATCCTGGGTGAATATAGACACCGGCTTAAACCAGATATTTGTTGTAGAATGGAGTGTCGATTCACAAACGGGAATTCAAAGTATGGTTATTTATATTCAGTAAATATCGCTTCAACCTCATGACCAAATTTCTTCTAACCCACTATCAAAAATATATAATCTCCCTATTAATCTTGTTTGTCCCTGGATTCATTCATGGACAAACAAGATTCTTTGAATTTTCTTTAGACACAATAATCTATACCGACCTTCTGTTTTCGTCCGATTTTTACTTTCATCACAATCTCGCTTATACTTCTCTTAAGAACACTGTTTATTTCCATAAACAGGAAGGGATGGCTGATTCACTGTTGACATTTTATTCTCACAACCTCGAGACGCAACAATTTGACAGTCTCTGTTTTCAGAGTAATGATGATTTGAGATCTATTCTTCGCTTTGACCCGCAAATCATATCAGTTAACGATTCTTTTTTGGTAATGAAGTATACAGATGAACTTCTTATTTTCAAACGAACCACGGGGAACCTTACCTTGGTTCGTTTGTTGCATTTGAATGAAACAGTAACTCACCTGAAAATACTGAGTGACTCAACCCTGTTTTTATGTTATAAAACCCTGGTTTTCTCCGATACAGGTAGCAAAGCAATGGGTCACCTGCATATTTACAATTGGAATAATAATGAATATGAATACTCTCTTCACAAGGAAGATATCTCCTACTTTTTAATGTATTGGCAGGCAAGTAGCACTATAACAAGCACTAATACCTCCATTTATTACGCTGATAAATTCCAAAATTACGTATGTCGTTATAATTTTAAACTTGAATTACTTGACTCCATTCCTTTGAAAAAACCAAGAAATTGGAGAAACTCTGCTCGAAGCAATGCTGGTAAAATTCGTTCTCTTGAAAAGATTTCAGATCAGGATCAGTTTTATAATCAAGCCAGTCAGTTGGTTGAAGAACTCACCATAATGTCTCGTTTGAGTACTTTGAATGATACGACACTAATTGCAGTATATTATAGGAAGAAAGACAGTAAGGCTTTTTGCGAGATTCTCAGAATACGCGATGGTGAAATACTTTCTTTAGGAATTCAAGAAGATACAAATCTTGATCCGAATCGGATTATAACCAGAACAAATATCAATAATATTTTTAGAAGAAGAATGTTTTATGCTGGCGAAAACAAGCTTATCATTTTCGAAAGTACAGATACCATTAATGCAATTGGAATGAAAGAAGAAGATCGTTATGCAGCCATGCGAAAATACTTCGAAACACATCCGAGGAAATATGGCATGTTAATTTTTAGTGTCAAAATCCTATGAAATACTGAGCATTCTTTCAGCATAAACGCATCTCTACCGAAAAAATACGAGAGTGACACAGAAGAAATAAACCACCCTGATATCCGGAGCATCCCCACCCTTTTATCATCGAAAGTATGGAAAGGTTTAAGGCCCTTAGTCCGGAACTACGGAACCGCATTTATTTCACCCACCTGAACCATACAAACCCTGGGCTTGATCCCAATTCTGAAGCTTCCAAAGCCATTGAAGCGGCCGGTTTTCATGTGGCACGAACGGGGATGGTTTTGGGGATGGATTGATTTTACGTTTAGTCGAAGGGTTTATTGACCATGGACCATAGACCATGGTAAGGGAGGTAGCGGATGGTTATGAAAGATAGCAGAGGCAGGACAAAAATGACAGGATCCCTTGAACCAGGATTGAACTATCCAAATTCGGTAAAATTTTAGTCAGGAGAATGTAAAAACTGTTGATTGGCCTTGAATGAGCGGATGGTAAGGGGGAAATTTAGGGTATGAATAATGTGTCGATTGAATTGATAGAGGTCTATCATCGCCAAAAATATTGTATCGGGATCCTTTTTAAGTATGATTCGCAAACCATACAAAAGTGCCGCGACGCCGGAGCCATGTGGAGCCGTTCACACCGCTGCTGGTTGCTGGAAAACACGGTTAAAAACTATTACACCCTGAAGAGTCTGCTGACAGGGTGTGGAAGTCTCAACGAATCAAAATTACAAGCAGCTCATCGTGACAGGATGGCCGGCAAGATCCTCAACCGGGATTTCAGGCTGGAAGTTGCGGGTACCCCAAGTGATGAGGCACAAAAATATCTCGAATTATTCAGGCAGTATTTAAGAACCAAGGCTTTTACCGAACGCACTGTTGACACGTACATGGGAATTATCAAGGCCTTTTTAAATTACTACCGCGACAGGGACCCGATGCAGTTAGACGTACGCGATTACAATGCCTACTGCGATCAACATGTGGTCAAAGGCGGTTATAGTTTGAGTTATCACAGGCAGGTGAGTTCAGCCTTGCGCAAGTTTTATGAAAATTTTAAGACCGGTAAGATGGAAATCGAAAAAATCGAAAGTCCGAAGAACCGATTTACCCTTCCAACGGTCCTTTCACGGGATGAAGTAACACGACTTATCCAGAAATCACCAAACGAAAAGGCGCGAATGATCGTAACTCTTCTTTATAGCACCGGTTTACGCGTTGGGGAACTGGTCGAATTGCAATGGGATCAAATTCAATATGACGAGGGGCTGATTTGGGTAAGGCGGGGTAAAGGAAAAAAAGACAGACAGGTTCCTTTAAGCAGCAAGGTGGCCGAGCAGTTGAATCACTATAAGAAACGTTTTGGTCAATCAACTTACGTTTTTGAAGGACAATATGGCGGTCCCTATACAGCCCGATCTGTAAATGCCTACATAACCGCCATGGCGCAGGCTGCCCAAATCAAAAAAAAGGTGAGCGCCCATACCTTGCGCCATAGTTTTGCCACCCACCTCCTGGGTGGTGGGACCGACCTTCGCTATATCCAAACACTTTTGGGCCACAGCAGCAGTAAGACCACAGAAATTTACACGCACGTGAGCATGCGTAAATTGAAGGAGTTGGAAAATCCCTTTGATAAGCTTAATTTGTAGTTTATAAACGGCAACATGATTACCGATAACCAACCAATTTTCAGGGGTAATCGGAAAATGTTATTCCGCAATAAACGAGTTAGCAAGCATTTATGAACAAACAGCTATTCACGACTATTTCTCTGCTCTTCGCTCATCTTTTTTGTCTAGCTCAAACTGATACCATGAGCACATTCAATGGTCAATACATTGTTTACGACTCTGCGAAGAATAATGCCTTTTCTCCCATATTTGAAGATGGATTAACTAGTTGGGGTAATCCAGATATTATGAGAGACCGATGGATAATTGATTCCAACAATTTATTGATCTCTAGAATGATTAATAATGATTACGGTTACACCTATTATTCCTGGAATTTAAATGCTTCAGTCTCTCATGAGGATATAAAAATAAGGCCATACCAATTTCACCTCATTAGCTTTACGGATTCAATTGGACGTCCGAATGGGATGACCTGCAATAGCCCTTTGCCATTTTTCACAACGTATCATGACAGTTGTCAATGCATTAAATCTATTCATATTCAAATTCCTATTGACAGTGTTATTAAACTCAATATGCAAGGCACGATTGACTCCGAATTAATTTCAATGAGGACGAAATTCTATGCAGTATTTCGTTATAATAATGAAGGATATCTAATAGCGAATGGATTCGAGGCTACGTCCTTAAAAAATAGTAACCTTAGTCTTCTAATTTATCAAAAATTTGGGCAATGGAACTATTTTAATGATAGAGGTGACCCTGTTAAAACTGAAATCATTGAAATAAAAGAATAACGCTTGCTAACACCGCGCAAGCCCAATGCTTTAATCAGTTTTCAAACTCAAGTGAAATACTTAACTTGAACATCCGTTTCCAAACTTACGCCCAGGTTTAAACTACGCACTGGGCCTGCGCGGAAAACGTTAGGGTGCATTATGAGACTT
>DQHT01000156.1 GCA_003531115.1 Bacteroidota bacterium
ATACGTAAAGTCTGTGTCGCTTGTTGCCTGTCCTCCATTATAGCTTATCGAGTAGTTGGTCAGCGACAGGTTATTGATGGAAAGGCTAAAGGAATCGCCTTCGCATACAGTACTGTCGGACAATACCAATTCATAGGTAAATTGTGAACAAGGAAGGCTGGTGCAATTGAGCGTAGCCATATTGCCCACACTACAATTTCCGGTTCCCAATGCCCTCACCCGAATATTCACCTGGGTGTTGAAGCTGAGTCCTGTAACCTGCCAGGTCGTTGCCGTAGTGCTAACAAAGTTTCCATTATCGATACTTACCTCATAACCAACGGCCCCTGTAACCGGCGTCCAGTTGAAGTTCACCTCATCGGTGGTAGCTGTGCCGCAGCTCAATACCGGAGCAGGCAGCAGGTCTTTGATGGATTTATTAACCGTTAAGGAAGAAGCCTCGCAGGCACCATTGTCGGCTACCACATGGAGGGCATAGTTACCCACCTGTTTCAGTGTCAGCACATTGGAAGCACCCGACTGAAGTAAGCTAGCTCCGTTATAAAAATCATAGTTCACGTATCCTGTGTCGGCAGTAACAACAAGTGAATCGCCAAAACAAAGGGTATCGGAAAGTCGGTTAAAACTAAGGCCGGAAACAGGCAGGGGCTTAAAGGTGAGTGCCACCGGATTACTCTCCCGCGAACAACCCGAACTATTCGTTACTGTGACTTTGTATGAACCCGATTGATGTACCGTCAGCGACTGGAAAGTATCGGCAGGATTTCCTGTATTCCACACGTATCGGAATCCCGCGCCGGCGTTGGCTGTAAGTGTAATGGAGTCACCATCACAAACGGTAGTACCGGGGCTTATAGTCGGTATACTGGCTGAAGGTTTGGCCACAACCTGGGTTACATTACGAACCGGTTTTGATTCTCCTTTGTTATTAAAAACCCACAGGGTATCACTAAAAGTACCGACACTGGCATACGTTCGTATAACATTTTGTGTGTTAACGATTTGAGGAAATCCGGTATGGAATTTCCATTTGTAAGCGGTCGTATTGTTGGTTCCGGATCCCATCAGGGTAAGGGTATCCCCTGCACAAACAAGGTTTCGGTTTACAGAGATGGATGCCGTTGGTAAAAGTGAAGAGGTTGCTACTTTAAACTGTTTTGCATAGATCTGATCTCCGCTGCTGGAACCATCACTGTTTGCCGCATTTAAGACCACATAAAAGGTAACGGTGTCAACATTCGATGAAGGTGCATCCCAGGTAAAGGTCCAGGATTTACTGCCCGATCCGCTGGTACCTCCACTGGTATGGTTGAGGTATTGGCGTGTTTTACCACTAACTGTAGCGGTTTGTTTTGCACTGCCCGTACCGGCCGTAAAGTCACCTGCCGGATCATTGTTGTCAGTACGCAAGGCTGTGATCTGAAACCCGAAACGGTTGATACCCGATTGACTATACGACAAAGTCAGGGTATAGGTGCTGTCAGGAATGTACCCGCCTCCGGTGAAATTTCCCGTGAGGGTGAGGTTTGTCAAATTCCCGGGTGTCGGGTTCAAACTCCCGCTATGGCAGGAGGTACAATTGTTTTCACCCGGCGCGTTGGTCATGGAACTGGGTGGTCCTCCTCCATATAGAACGGCGGCTACACCTGCGTAGGCTACCCCCAGGATCATAATGAGCGGATAAACTTTTTTTCGTAGTAGTGTTCTTTTCATAGTGCTTAGTCTGGCTATTTAAAGATACAAATAAGTATAGAACAAGCGAATAAGTATCGACGAATTGACCAATTGTCCAATTCATTGTACCTACATACACGATGAACTCAGGATTCGATAAACAAAAGATTTCCCGGGCCTTTCCTTTTTTAAGATATTTGCCCCGCATGAAAGCCTTGTCGCTCCGCGGTTTCCATTACCCTCTTGACGAATCGAAGATCCCTCCTTTTCCATTACCGGAGCGAGATCAGGCCAGGTTATTGGTTTACCGGGAAGGACAGATCAGCCATTCTGTTTTCCACGCACTTTGTGACCACCTTCCTGCAGAAGCCTTATTGGTGTTTAATGATACCCGTGTTATTCCGGCACGCCTGATCTTTCATCGGCAAAGTGGGGCGCGTATTGAAGTGCTGCTATTGGAACCTGCCGAACCAACCGATGTGCAGGTTATTATGCAATCCGGTAGCCCGACGCGTTGGGAGTGTATCATTGGCGGACTAAAAAAATGGAAGGAGGGTGAAGTTTTGCAGCTCGACCTGGGTCCTACCCGGCTTAAGGCGATCCTTGAAGACAGAAGCAAAGGCCGGGTTCGACTGGAATGGGATTCAACTCTGAGTTTGTCCGAAGTATTGGAAATGGCCGGACAACTCCCTCTTCCCCCCTATTTTCACCGCGAAGCTGAAGAAAGTGATAAAGACCGCTACCAGACCGTTTATGCCAAACACGAAGGTGCCGTTGCCGCACCTACCGCAGGTTTGCATTTTACCCAAAGGGTTTTTGAACAGCTTGAAAAAAAAGGCATCCATCAAACACGACTAACCCTCCATGTTGGAGCCGGAACCTTTAAGCCCGTGAAGGTAGATGACCCACGAGAGCATGCCATGCACAATGAAAAAATGTGGGTGAAACGCTCCAATATCGAAGACCTTCTCCATGCCAAAGGACCTGTCATCCCTGTTGGAACAACAAGCATGAGAACACTGGAATCCCTTTATTGGTGGGGATGTAAACTGATCGAAAAGCCTGATGCCGAATTTTTTATTGAGAAACTTGAAGCTTATTCTTTGCATCCCTATCCGAAAGCAAAATCGCTTCAGGCTATTCTTGACTATATGGATAAAAACAAGCTCCGGGAAATTCATGGAAGAACCGAAATACTGATATATCCCGGTTACCATTTTGCTTTTTCTCAGGGACTTATCACCAATTTTCACCTTCCGGAAACTACCCTCATTATGTTGGTTGCCGCATTTGTTGGTGACGACTGGCGTAAAATTTACGAGGAAGCCCTGAACAAAGACTACCGTTTCCTGAGTTTTGGCGACAGCAGCCTCCTGCTTCCCTAATTTTCCATAGCTTCTTTGCGCATGGCAAGCGACACCTCCTCACCCAGGTATTTGTCGATCTGGTTGTGTGCTACGTACAAAAGCGGAGTGAGTAAAATGGCCATCAGGGCTTTATAGATATAATTCACCACACAAACACCAAGCACCAGCGACATGGGCCATTGATCCGCTGTTCCTAATTTTCCTATATAGAAGGCGATAAAAAGCACGACAAAGCTGTCGATCAATTGTGAAACCAGGGTTGAGCCTGTGGCCCGAAGCCAGATACTTTTTTCACCTGTTTTCCTTTTCAGGGCATGAAAAACAAACACATCGACCAGCTGTCCGATTAAAAAAGCAATTAATGACCCGATGATGATCCATAAACCCTGACCAAAAATGGCGTTGTAGGCCGTATCCATATTCATTACTCCACCGTTATCCAGGTTTCGGTTTATCCAAAAATCAGCGGGTGTTGTACCCATGGCCATCCATACCATCAAAAAAGCATAGGTGATCAGGATGGCCGTGAGAATGGAAAAAAAACGAACCCCTTTACTTCCAAAATATTCGTTGATCAGGTCGGTCATGATAAAAACGATGGGCCAAAGCAATACCCCGGCTGTCATGTTAAAACTCAGGGTCTGGCCAAACAGATCCAGGTTTACCGGCTCCATACCCAATGAGCGTTCGGCCGAGAATATTTTTACGCCAATAAATTCGGATAGAATTGCGTTGGCAATCAGAAAAGATCCGAGTACAAGCAACAACCTGCTTTCTTTCGTTTTAAACGTCATATTCTCCTTTGATTAGTAAAAATAGTTATTTTTAGAACTTTACATAAAACAGAGCCGAACCATTTAATAATATTGCTGTTTAATCGTGACTAATCTTATCTCAAAGCTTCCAAATGTAGGGACATCAATATTCACAGTAATGTCGCAACTAGCCAATGAACATGGAGCTATTAATCTATCTCAGGGTTTTCCGGATTATGAGAGTGCTCCTGAACTAATTGAATTGGTTAACCGGCATATGAAAAGCGGAAAAAATCAATATGCACCCATGGCCGGAGTGATTGCATTGCGTGAACGGATTGCAGAAAAAGTTAAAGCACTGCATAATTCAGAATATAATCCCGACACGGAAATAACAATAACTGCCGGTGGAACACAGGGCATATTTACAGCCCTGGCATCTATTATCCAACCGAATGACGAAGTGATCATTTTTGAACCCGCATATGACTCGTATGCTCCTACCATTAAACTTTTAGGAGGGCTGGTAAAACCATTTGAACTTCAGCCGCCTGATTACCGTGCAAATTGGAGTATGGTAAAAAAGCTGATCACCTCACGTACCCGAATGATCATTCTTAACTCTCCGCATAATCCCACCGGAAGTATATTAGATGAGAACGACATTAAGGAACTAATCTCCATAACAAAGCGAACAGATATTCTTATATTAAGCGATGAGGTGTATGAACATCTGATTTATGATGGCAGAACACATTTGAGCATGGCGAGGTTCCCGGAATTAAAAGAACGAAGTTTCATAGTTGCCTCGTTTGGTAAGCTGTTTCATAATACGGGATGGAAAATTGGCTATTGTCTGGCTCCTGCAATCTTAATGACTGAATTCAGGAAAGTTCATCAGTTTTTAGTATTTAGTGTGAACACTCCCATGCAACACGCTTTAGCGGATTTTATGGCAAATGAGAGTAATTATATGGAACTGGCAGGCTTTTTTCAGGAAAAAAGAGATTTTTTTACTACTTTAATCAAAAACACCCGGTTTTAAATGCTTCCTTGCTACGGTTCCTACTTTCTATCAGTTACTTATGATAAAATAACCCAGGAAAAGGATTTAAATTTTGCCAGACGTTTAATTACAGATTTTAAAGTTGCCACAATACCTGTATCAGCATTCTATACTAAAAATATAGATTATGGAGTTTTACGTTTATGTTTTGCAAAAAAGAATGAGACATTGGTGAAGGCGGTCGAAAAATTAATTAAAGTTTAATACGTTTAAACTAATCATGATGAGCACCCTTAGTATCACAACCTTCCAGGCATATCTGTTCTGGGAAAATATTGATAAAAACCTTCAAAATCNNAAAGAACAGGGTAAGTTCTACAACCGGTTGATCTGGATGAGACCGGATGGAAGCTATGAATACTATGATAAAAGGCATCTTTTTGGATTAGGTAAGGAAGATGATACGTATACGGCAGGAGAAAAGAAACTGTTTGTAGAATTAAACGGATGGAAAATTTGCCCTATTATATGTTATGNNCTAATGATGAAGACCTGTATACATTTACTATAAATAAAGACGAGGTAGAAAAATCGCGGCGAGCTTTTCCATTCCTGAAGGATGCCGACGATTTTAAATTATTGTAGCGCTTTCTTTATTTTTTTCGTAATCATTACTGACAGTGAAATGCTCACATATTTTTCTCAGTAATTG
>DQHT01000060.1:0-6626 GCA_003531115.1 Bacteroidota bacterium
GATCTCTGAATTTTGGAATTCTACCCTAGCAGAACTAAGCAACAACTTACTCAAACTATTTGCCCCTACTTTAATTGATACTGTATTACTCGTAGATATGAATATGTCTCCTGTTCCTTGTTTCACCACTCTTGATGTTATGATAACATCCGTAGTTATCGGAGAGATGACGTTAATATTCCATACATCTTCCGTCTGGAACCGATAGGGATTGGCTGGTTTTAGCATTACATTCATCTGGGAAAAAACTTCACNNAGGGCTTTCATTTTACAATTCATAGGGTAGGTTCGCCGCTTTGGCAATACCAAATTAAAAACTTTTTATTATTTTGCAAGTACCCTATGACCGAAAGTTTGACGAATTATTATCAAAACCATTGCAATTACAGGCTTTTCGGTCTTGTAATTTTTTTGTTAATTTTTACTCAGGGGTATACGCAAAGTGAAATTACGGAACAAAATGATTCAACAGAGGTCACTGACACGACACATTACGTAAAAAATAAATTTGAAAGTTTTATTCCCCAAGATTCGGGCTTGTACAATTTAAGAATAGACACGCCACAACTCGTCACATTTCAAAAACCAAGTAGACCATCTTTATCACTCCCTGGGGTTAAACCCCTGCTCCGCTCAAATGGCCAGGTGACCCTTGATAATCATTATGCCACATTGCAAAATCCCTATATGCGGAGCTCGCAGGTTTATTCCCGGCTTAATTATACCGGCAATGTTTTTATTGCAGGGCTCCCCTTTAAAACAACTGCCTTTCTCACAACCGAAAACAACTCTGTTTACCAAAGTAATTATATTAATATTAGGTTTGACGCCGTAGCTTATAAAAAGCAGCTACGCGATCAGGCAGAAAAGGAAGCCAAAGGATTGGGTAAATCCGTTTCTTTTAACCGCATTGTTCTCGATCAGCTCGGGGCATATCTGGAAAATCTCGATAAACAAATTAGCGGCAATTCCCTCCTTGTCAACGGATATATAGAAGCCAAAGACAGCTTGCTTTCGCCACCATCATTCGCAAATCCCCTCGATACCCTCAACACTGATTATCGGAACCATCTACCTGAAGATACGCTCTCAGAAAAAATCACCCAAAAACCTTCCGAGTGGAGACAGAATGCAGGACATAGGCAGGATTCCCTGATGCAGATTAGAGATTCCGTGATGATGCGCTTTGTAACCATTTATAATAAGTTCCAGGAGGATTCTGCAAAACTTGCTGAATACAAAACGCTAATTGAGGCAGGACCTGAAGCCATTTTGAAAGACTCCCTTTCTTCCCGAGGCAGCAAGCAGCTAGCGTGGATATCCCGCGTGAAAAACTTCCAAATTGGTCAGGCCATTGTCAACTACAGTGAGTTGAGCCTATGGGGCCTATCCGTCAAAGGAATGGACGTAAGTGCAGAAATCAACGGGTGGTATACCGGAGCAACTATTGGAAGAGCATTTAATAATGAAGGCATGTTCGATCCGATCAGCAAACCCGAATTCAACAAGAACATTGCAGGAGTCCAATTTGGCAGAGTGGATAAAGCGGGCAATAAAATTATTGCATCGTATTTCTACGCCAAAGATTTGAAAGAAGTACAGAAACGAACACAAAATCAGGTATTATCTATTGACGTCCAAAAGACCTATAAAAAACTCAGTTTGTTTCTTTCCGGGGCAAGCAGCGAATATCAGGTGTTTGACAGCCGGGTGATCGGCGAAGCGAAAGCTGTCCCAACTAGTGGAAAAGAGAACAAAGCATGGCTTTCAAAATTCATCTATGACATTGGTTACGGGGCCAAAGTCTCAGCGAAGTGGAATTATATCGGCGCCATGTATACCACCGTCGGAAATCCTTTTTTGCGAAAAAACTACCTTGAAAAAGAATTTAACTGGGAGCAAAAATGGATTAAAGGCAAAATCACCAGCAAAGTTTTTTACAAAAAACTCACAACCCTTGAAAGTGAGCTTACCCCCGAAACCAATACCACCAAAGGTGCAGGGGTGCAGTTGCAATCTTCCTTCTCCAAAGGCGTTAACTTCTTTGCCCTTTACAGTCCTTACGAACTGGGGAACAATCATCCCGATACCGTTTTTCGCACCTTTAACCGCACAAGTCTCCTTTCCGCAGGTGTTTCTTATTCCAAAATGTGGAAACGTGCCCTGTGGTTCAGTCAGTTTATCCTGAGTGAATCATCTATAAGTGGAGAAAACCTGCCGCTTACTCAAAGCACTCAATATTCCTTTGAAAATTCTTTAAGTATTGACGGCCTTCACGATATGCGCATCGACGCCTCTATCAACCGGTCGCGGCCAAATCTGGATTCCATGAACTTTTCCTCACTAAATGGCCAATACCTGCGAACCATAAAACAAAACCTGGCTCTTGGCGGCGGGTTTAAGATGATCTCTTTTTCAAAAGAATCAAGCCTGATGGGTATGGGCATTAATGTTCGATGGGTCCTGCTGAAAAAGATCCAGGTCAATTCATCTTTTGATCTGGACCATGTAAAAAACTGGTGGGGTGTGGAAGGAACCAAACTTGTCAGCACGATGAATCTGAAAGTCGGGTATTCGTGGTGACATAATTATCCAATTCACAATTCCTTTTACTGTTTTACTAAAATCATCAAGGTTTTAAGCATCCCTAATACCTCAGAAATCTCTATTCTCCACTCGAAGTCCTAGCCCGGCATCATTGGCCACTGTTGCATTTGAGCGATCCCTCACTTTCGCTTCACAATCCTGCACCATGCAACACGATCATAGTTTGTCAATCGCTACTACGGTATCAGGTATGGCCGGCGGAGTCATCCGCGCCATCTCTGAGCAGCTTGCCGCTAGCACAATCTCCCTGGCGGGAGTTATCGACGTAGCGTTCTATGCCGTGGTTAGCGCAAGTGTCGGGTATTGTGCCAAAGTATTGCTGGATACCTATTTCAAACCTAAAGACGGGAGGAAGCCATGATCAAACAGGTATTAGCGTTTGGTGTATTGGGCGGACTGCTTCTATTGGGAAACAGAGTGTGGGGTGCCAAACGTATTAGCGATAAAGCTGCCGTGAAAACCTCCATTCCCAGGGTGCATCGCGTCGACCTCAAGGGATTGCTACTGCATACCGATGTGCTAATCGACAATCCTACAAACACCAGCATTACCGTTACCAAGCCGGTTATCACCTTAATGAGCGGGGGAAAATTTCTTGGAAGTTCCGTGCCTGTCAATCAGCAATTAACTGTCTCAGCCATGGCTCAAAGCTCATTGGGAACGGTGGAAATCCTGATACCATGGTCGGCTCTAGCGGGAATCGCTAAAAACCTGATCACCATGATTCCGGCACTTGTTTCCGAATTTCAGCGTACCAAAAAGCTGAATCTGGCCAGTCTTTCTATTCCAATGGAGTACCGGTACTCCACTTATGTCAATGACCTGTTTTACGAGTCCGATCCTGTTACCCTGGTATGAGTCAGCCGTATTTCAATATCGACTCCATCAGCTCAGGCTACCGTCCTATTAAGGAAGGCAGGCAATACGATGGGTATTTCCCGTTGCCGGACGAGCGCGACCGTATCATTATTAAAGATGGTAATGTTCACGATACGGTAGACCTTATGAAGCGGGTTGTCTGGAAATACTTAGGAGACACCAAAAAGATTGCTGGCGTGTTAAAATCCTCCAGCACCATGCAGACTTGCCGGAACATTTGGGAATTTCTCTACCACCATATCCAATATAAACTGGATAAACAAGGGACAGAAGAGCTCAGAAGGCCTGCCCGATCCTGGAAAGAAAGGGTACGAGGAATTGATTGTGACTGCTTTTCCATTTTCACCTCGAGTATCCTGACCAATTTAAAAATCCCGCACAGCTTTCGTATCACCAAATACGAAGAAGACCAATACCAGCATGTATATGTGGTGGTACCCCATGCGGGCAAAACAATCCTGATAGACCCGGTTCTATCCCTTTTCAACTATGAAAAACCTTTCACCCAAAAAAAAGACTTCTCCATGAATTTATCCGGAATCGACGTAGCCGTCTTGAGTGGACATGAAGACCCGCTCACGCGTGCTCTGCTAGGAAATGTAACAGAGACTTTGCCTAAAGACAAAGAAGCCCAAATGGAAGCCATGCTGGTGTATTTGATGCGCACCAGAAGTGCTATTGCTCTCAACCCTGAGACCATCGCCCATTTTGAGGACCCGGATGCCTACCTGCAAATGTTGGACTATGCCATTTCTTATTGGAATACGGACAAACGTGAGCAGGCCCTGGAAATACTCATTCAGAATGAAGAAGAGCTGAATATCAGGCGTGGACTTTCAGGCAATAGCTTGAGTGGGTTCTTCCAGAAGGTCGGGGACTTTGTAAAAAAAGTTGGTGACGGGGTAAAAGAAGTAGCCCAGGATGTTGCCCAGGCAGTAGTGAAGTACAATCCGCTCACCGTTACGGCACGACTGGGTTTTTTGGCTGCCATGAAGCTAAACCTCAAACGTATGGCCTCCAAAATAAAGTGGGCCTATGGTACACAAGAACAGGCTGCAAGTCGTGGTGTTCCGTTTGCGGAATGGAATAAAGCAAAAACTGCCCTGGCGAAGATTGAAAATCTCTTTGCCGACAAGCTACAGGGTGACCGTAATGCGTTAAAAGATGCCATTTTAAAAGGACGGGCAGGCGGATTGAGCGGTACCGTGGATTTAGGAGAACTGGGCGAGCCCGTGACGGTCGCTGCCACCATAACTGCCGCTACTCCCGTGATTATTGCCGCCTTTAAGATGATGCAGGACGCTGGTTTGTTTTCCTCAAGTGAGCAGATCAATCCTGATGAATTGCAACGTGAGGCCAATAATCCTCCTAGTCCAGATTTGCCTATGCCTGCGCCCCCTCCCTATGAGATGGTGTATGTAGGTCCACCAGCTCCTCCTTCAGGCGGAGGCACCTATTCTCCAACAGTGGATCCTGTCAGTCCTCCACCTGCAAATACTGAAAGCGGAGGTGTGATTGGCTTTATAAAGAAGAACCCATTGCTTGTGGGTTTGGGTGCCGTAGGTGTCGCCTTCGGAGCCTACCAGGTGCTTAAACCAAAGAGGAAATCGCATTCAGGGCTCTCGGGAGTGAGAAAACCCGCCAGGAGAAAATCACCAGCAGTTAAAAACAGAACTACAAAACCAAAGATGAGCAAAGGCAAAAAGCGTATTCAACAAATAACCCTCAAATAAAAGATCCCATGAAAAAACAAAGTAAAAACAACAAGGCTGTCATCAGTGAGCTTAAGTCGCTCCTTATGATCAGCGGCGGAATGATTCTGGGCACCATGGGTGGAAAAGCCCTGGACACTGCCCTTAAAGTAGACGACACTTTACCCGGCTTTCAAGCCAAGAAGCTCATAAAACCAGCCGTCCAGCTTGGTGCCGGTGTGCTGGGAGCGATCAAAATTAAAGATCCTAACCTCAAGCTTCTTGCAGCAGGCGTTGGTGCATCGGGCGTGGTCAGCACAGTTAAAGTTGTGCTTAAAAAAGACCTTTTAGCAGGCCTGGGAAATCCACTTTCCAATGTTCAGGCCCGACGAATTTACCAGGACCCGGTGCGCATTGCTGTGAACCGCTATACCCCGGATTTGCCACAGCTACAGGCCAGTACAATTTCTGAATATGAATACAACGACCCTATTCAGTCCAATGTGGTAGAGGCTGATTTTGAAATTATCTAAACGCATAAAAAAAACAGACAATAACATGAATTTAGGAGAAATTATCATGAGCGATTTCACCCTATTGGGTGCAGTGAGTGACGAGGAATTGGTGGTAGCCATGGAAACGGCTAATCCCTCAGCCAAAAAGAATTTTGCCAGAACCATTCGCCAGTTTGCTAAAAACCGTAACGTGCTTCCCAGCCAGGGATCACGCGGCGAACTGGAAAAACGCCTTCACCTTCTTCCCAAAGAAATTCAGGAAGGACTAGCCCGTCAATCCTTGCAAGCCGTTGATGCCGCCTATTATGTGGTAAAGGACATTTCTGGCAGCAAGGTGCAGAAGATCCTTAAAGACGACGACAACAAAGTTGTCGGTATGTCCAATATCTCTTCAGCTAAACTGGAAAAAGGAAATCATTTCCTGCTTCATGGTCTCACCCTTTTGGCCGGAGTTGCAGGAGCAGGAGAAACTGCCTATGATGTGAACTTTGGTGTATTGCCGGACTATATCCGCAACGGGGAGTTCGAGTTCATTGCCAACGGCACCTCCCTGATTCAAAATGCCTCGCTCGAGCTGTTCAATACCACCGGACAAAACATGCCTGTGGGACATTACCGCCTGGACAACCCAAAACTGATTAAAGACCAACAGACCATTGAGTTTAACCTGGAATGGGGAGCCAATGCACCGGCAAGCAGCTTTATTAAAGCCATCATGCGCGGCACCATCATTATCAAAGCCTAATCCTATCTATCAAAAGCCATGAAGAACCATAAGTTCCAAATGATCCGCGTGGGTGTACCTGAGCCTGGTGCTCAGGTGCGCTTTAGCGGGGAAACGGAAAAAACCTACGCCAGGCTTCTTGGAATTTTTGTGGCCATGCCTGCTGCCATTTATGAGATTGGTTCCACACTGAGTTTAAAGGTGGGTGGC
>DQHT01000060.1:6682-9832 GCA_003531115.1 Bacteroidota bacterium
ATTGATGCGGGAGGAAGCGCGGTAGAGGGACGGTTCAAAGACGCAGCAAACACAGACCAGGGCTACCCTTATGAAGCAAAAATATTCCTCTGGCTAGTGAACGAAACAGAATAGAATGAAGAGAAAAAGACTGACGAAAACCATCGAAGTGTACCGCAATAAACAAGTGGTGCCTATTGACTTTCGTCTACCCGGCGATGCTGTTAGTTGCGCTGGTGTCCAGGCCATGGTTGTGGGACTTATACCCACGGAAAGACCGGTAATCCCCGTATTCGGCGAATATTCGCTGGAATTTGAGGGCAAGAAAATCCATCCGGTCAACTTCTGCGCCCCTTACATCAACCCACAGCTTCATAATGAAGAAACGCAGCATCGTCCGGGTTTTTTGCCTCTTGGAGTCCCAATCGGTGAAAATCGCCTGGTAACAGGATTCTATAGCGATCTGGGCGAGCAGATCACCCCTTTAAACCTGGTTTTTCAGCCCTATAGGGTACGTATCACCTTTGATCTAATTACCAGATGAATTCCGTAGAGCTGATCGGCTATATCCAACAATTGCTTACAACCCGCCAGATAAAAGACTATTACCTGGACCTGTTTACCCTGGTGATGCCTCCCACGCAGAACAGGCTGTACACTCAAAGCGATAGAGGGTTTTATTACCTGCTCACCTCCCAGCTACCCGTTGGCACCCGCATAGCTAGTGAGACAAGTATTCTGGAGGTTGATGCCACCTGGGAAAACAAAGGAATCACCAAAATTCAGGAGTTTGGTGGGCAACTGGTCATCTGGACGCCTGATCCTGGACAAATAAATGAATTGGAGTTTATACGTGTAATCCCACGATCATGAGCAAAGACCAGATAAAGGCCAGAATGTATACCATCACCGCTGCCTGCAAAAAAGCCATCAAAGCTCAGCAGTTGCAAGGGTTTGGGCAAATCAGTTGCTCGGCCACTTTAAGTAAACGAGGNNCTAAGCTGTTCAGCTACTTTGAGTAAACGCGGAAAGCGGCTTAATAGCATTGATAGAGCGGCCACTGAGAATTTTTCCAAACTGCTGCTTGACTATGTGGCCAGCGAAGATCCCGACAAACTCCGAGTGGAGCTCCGGGGCGCACAAGATGAACTGTTGTGGAGCAAAACGTTTAATCTGGAAAGTGACGCTCCCCTGGCTGGGGCACCAGCGCAAGAGTTCAAGGGACTGGGTGAGATAGAAATCACCGAAATGGTTCACGCCAAACTTCAGGAGATAAGACGTCATGAAGAATTGGAAGAACTCCGGGCATTGCGCGATCAGTTGGAAGATGAAAATGAAGCCCTGCACAAACAATTGGGTGAGTTGGAAGAAGTCGTTGCAGCCAAAAAGAACATCGAGTATTACTCCAATATCATTGGACTTGCCCTACCGGGACTTGCCAAGATGTTGAATAAAACCGCACTGGGAGGAACTCTGGGAATGCTTGCCGGTATGGATACCGAAGTCCAAACCGAATCTCCGGACAAAGACCAGCGGGATACCATCATCGACCTGGCTAATGAATTTATGCGCGAGCTGGATGACGCCCAGCTCGGACAACTTTACCTGGTCTTTATCGAGCTAAGCAATAACCCGGCATTGATCAGCCAATTATTATCCCACTTAAGCAGTAAATAAATAAAATGAGCATTAAAAAAGAGGTCCTAATTAAAACACAAAGCCCTGGGGATGCGGATACCATCGCATCAGCTATGGGAGAAATGAGTGGATGCTTTTCAGCTAAGGAGTGGAAAGCCATTTCAAAAAAGCTTCAGAACAAAACCGTACAAATGCGTATTCGCCTTTTGATCCAATAATGAGAGCTGCTGCCATCCAACCTGATCTACAAACAAAACTACTCAAAGGCCTTGTGCTTGCCGGCGGACTATACGCAGGCTACCGGGTGGGTAAAAAGTTCATTGCCGAACTAAAAGAGAGAAACACCGCCGGTATGGCTGATCAGTCGCCGGAGGTGAGGCAGGCAATGGGGCTCCGCTCGGCTTTAAACCCCAGTGGTATTTCCTGGCTGATGTGGTCAGATGGCACCAATGAAGACGCTATCCAGCAACTTTCTACCCAGATCAGTAACCTGGAGGCTGTATCTGCNNGTGCGCACCTCGCCGGATGCCAGCTACCATGGAGCCTGGTATGAGATCGGTGAAAATAAAAACATCTTCAAGACAGCCACTGCCGGAGAATTCATTGGTTACGCCACAGGAAAGCAGCATTATGACGCTAAAAATGATGTAAAATTCATCGAAGTGGCTTACCGCGTTGCCACATCCAATTTACCATCGGAATACATGAGCCAGGCAGGACAAACTCAACTGCTTTGGATAAGCGCATCCACCTCATTTACCGAGCAATTCAGCCGCGCCGCCGCCATGGAAGCACGCTATCCTTCAACCAAAGGTGTTACCCGCTACCTCCTTCCAGTGGCAGGACTTGGATGGCTCTCCAGTCCAGGATCGCGAATCATTACCCAAACTCCTTGCCTAGTGATGGATCAGGAGTTTAAACCTATTTGCCAGGTAGAGCAAAACGTGCTCCTTGGCTATCCGGTAATGAACCTGGACGGCACGGACGTGCACTACACCTTATTTAGGACCCTGGACGGACAAGACCGCTGGGTTGCTTCAGAATCTATTTTCCTCCATTAATCCCACTAATCCATGAGCAAAGAAGAATTTACGATAAGCTACCTGCCTTTGGCCCAGTTAGCGGGCAAAAAATACCGTATGGACCCCTTAATAATCCTTTCGCAAGCGGCTATTGAATCCCAATGGGGAGGCAGCTATTCGGCCAGGGTGCGTAAAAACTTTTTTGGTGTCACCGCATTTGGTGCTAAAAACGCCTATTGGGACGGTAGATATTCTGAGAGCCTGAATGAGTTAAAAATTAAGTTCCGCATCTACAATACTGCCCAGGACAGCTTCTATGACTTCGCCAGGCTGATAGCGAGCAAATACAAATCAGCCCATGCAGTAAACAATGATGTAACACGCTATGCACAGGCTATAGCCTACAGCCCATACATCACCGAAAGCAACGGAGATAATCGCCAGGTTTACTTCAATAACCTTATTTCCAGTTATAGGAGCATCACGGAAATATTAAAAAAAAAGGAATCGA
>DQHT01000017.1 GCA_003531115.1 Bacteroidota bacterium
AATCACAAATCATAAATCATAAATTTGCCAGAATGAGAACCCTCCTCCTCACGCTCTCCCTGCTCGCCATCACCCTGGCCCAAGCCGAAAAGGTCATTTCAACGGCAGAGATCTTCGATACCCCGTACGCCTCGCAACCATTGGCCTGGCTGGATCGGGGGGCTGAAGTATGGATAGAAGGAAATTCCGACAACAAAGCGCGGATTAAAATATATACCAAAGTTTGGGTAAAACGTAAAGACATGACCCGAAGCCAGGCCAAGGCCAATGCGGTTTTGCATGATATTAACGGGAATGTGGTGGGCGGTGTTTACCTGCCCCAGCAAACCCTACACGATACCACCAGTTCATTCAGCTCCCATGCCCTTATTTTTCGGGGCTATATTCTTAAAGATCGCATCGACCCAAAAAGTATCCCGGAAACAGAATTGGTAAAAATCCTGAACCCCAAGAAAAGCAAGGTAGATACGGCCGACATGAACGTATTTATCAAACATTTTAACTTTCACCAAATCACCGATACTGCGGGTTTGGTGGTTTATAAAATGAATGGGAAAGAGGGTCCGCGCATGCAACTGGTCTTTAAAGAATCGCGTTTGGTGGTGGTCGTTCCAACAGCCGACCTGAATTTAAAATATTTTGAGGCTGAATTAAGCCAGGCTTCTTTGCGCGTGATCTACCTCGAAAAACTCAAACCCGAGGAAGAAGAGCTTATCGTGGAGTTTTTTGGGTCGCGGTAGAACCATCAATTGCACCCAATATCCTCTCCGTCGCCCCGACATTCTCCTCGATCCATTGAATGGCCTTCTCCCCGCTTAAATTCCTGATCTTTTCATCCTGCCATTCCCTGAGCAAGCCCAGCAGGTCGTCCAGACCTCCGATGCTGTTTCCCCCTCCTGCCTCTGCGAGTTCCTGTCCTTCGGGATATTTTTCGATATGATTACCATACATAACCGGCATTCCCCAAACGGCAGCTTCCAAAATATTGTGCAGGGCATTCGAAAATCCTCCTCCTACAAAGGCTACCTGCCCGTATGGATACACATTCACCAACAAACCCATCTTGTCGACGATCAACACGCTGGCTTCACCAGCCGCCTTCCCTTGCTCAAGTGCCGAATAGCGAACGAAATTTCCTTTAAACCGGTCCTCCATGCCCATTATATGGTTCTCCGAAATATCATGTGGGACCAAAACCCAGCGCATGTCCGGGAAATAGGGAATTGCTTTTTCGATCAACTCCTCTTCTTCAGGCCAGCTGGAACCGGCGATCACAGTAAAATGATCTTTGCAAAAATGCTCAAGTACCGGAAGTGTTTGCCTTTGTCGAGGCAATTGGATCACCCGGTCGAAACGGGTATCTCCGGCATACTGAACCTGCTTGACGTTGATCCTTTTCAACAGGTCCACCGAAGTCTGGTCCTGTGTAAATATCCGGGTATACGTATGAAGCATCTGGCGGTGCAAACTTCCATACCACTTAAAAAAGGGTTGCTCCGGGCGAAAGCGCGCAGAAATCAGGTATGCAGGAAGTTTTCGCGCCTTTATCTCCATCAGGAAAAAGTACCAGAATTCGTATTTGACAAAAAAGACCTGATCGGCATCCATCAGGCGCATAAAATCCTTTGCTACCCGCGGACCATCCATAGGCAAATAACCCACCCAGGAAGCCAGGGCATAGTTTTTACGGGATTCGTAACCGGAAGGTGAAAAAAAGCTCAGGCATATTTCAATTCCCTCTTTTTGATACCGTTCAATGAGTGGTCTGGCTTGTTCAAACTCACCGAGTGATGCACAATGGAACCAGTATCGTATTCCGGATTTCGGAGCAGGCATACGTTCCCGCCACCGCTTTCTTCCTTCTATCCATGCCCTGGCCTTTTCCGAACGTATAGCAGCCAGTCGGATTCCGAACATGTACAGCCAAACTCCTATTTGATAGATGCTACGCACTATTTAAATCGATAGCCCCCACTCTCGCTAACCACACCGGTATAGATCGGAAGCAACCAACCAAAACGAATGGCTACATAGGTATCCATCCTTTTATTCGGATTGCCCGTCATCAG
This sequence comes from Bacteroidota bacterium, assembly GCA_003531115.1. Lineage (GTDB taxonomy): Bacteria > Bacteroidota > Bacteroidia > UBA8524 > UBA8524 > UBA8524. The sequence goes on from DQHT01000017.1 coordinate 2,070, forward strand.
ATCATAATCAATTTTACGCCGGCTTGTGGTGAAGCCCTGCATAAACTCCATTCCGATAAAAAAGTTGAGGCGGTTCCTTTTATCCAGATTTTGATACCCGATAAACTGATTGATCATTAAGCCGCTCGTTAAGCGGTCATAGCCATAGCGAAAATCACCCTGCAAGGCAGCCACATTCAGGGTATTATTTGCCAAACGCAGGTAATGCTCTACGTATCCACCGCCCAGGGAGATCATTAGTCCGGAATTTCGGTTGCGCCGGTTAAGCGGAATGATCTTCCCCACCTTCACCCCCAGCGTATACCCACGTTGCTGGGCGTCAACAGGAACCAGTCCGCCATTGTTGTCGACCGCATACCCGTTCGAATCCGTAATGGCATCAAAAATTCCTTCTTCACGCAACTTTGCACCGAACCAGTAGGCTCCTTCGACACCAAAAAACCAGTTTGTGCCGGTTTTATAATAAACCCCGGCTCCCACTCCCGATCCGCCACCATAACGTTTGGCCAAATCGCCTCCCGGAATATTGTAGTTGTACGTAAACTGACAGATAAACCCCGTCTTTACGCTCGAAAGGCTATCCCGCCGTTGCGCATTAGAAATCACTGAAATCAATAAAAACAAAAGGCAAACAAATCGTCTCATGAGCTTTCAAATATATCGGATTCAGACGGAAAGTATTCCTTTGGAAAATCTATCTTTGTCCGCGTTTTAAAACCACCTATTCATGCGCAAAATTCAAATGGTCGATTTACTTCGTCAATACGAAGAAATTCAAAGTGAGATCGATCAGGCTATCCTTTCAACCATTCGCACTACGGCATTTATCAATGGTCCGGAGGTAAAATCCTTTCAAAAAGAACTGGAAGATTACCTTCATGTGAACCATGTCATCCCTTGTGCAAACGGAACCGATGCCCTGCAGGTTGCAATGATGGCCCTTAACCTGCAACCCGGCGATGAAGTAATCACCGCTTCCTTTACCTATGTGGCTACTGCTGAGGTTATTGCGCTTTTAAAATTAAAACCTGTTTTGGTGGATGTTGACCCGGATACTTTTTGCATCGATACAGAGGAAATCCGCAAAGCCATTACTCCAAAAACAAAAGCCATTGTGCCGGTACACCTGTTCGGACAATGTGCCGATATGGAAGAAATTCTGTCCATCGCCAAAGAACATAACCTCTATGTGATCGAAGATACCGCCCAGGCTATCGGAGCGGAATATACCTTTAGCGATGGTACCGTTAAAAAGGCAGGAACCATGGGAACCTTCGGCTGCACCAGTTTTTTTCCTTCTAAAAATTTGGGCTGTTATGGCGATGGAGGTGCCATTTTCACCAACGACGAGGAGCTGGCCAAAAAAACCCGCATGATCGCCAACCATGGCCAGCGGGTTCAGTATTACCATGATGAAATTGGAGTAAACTCGCGTTTAGACAGCATACAGGCTGCTATCCTCCGTTGTAAACTCCCTCATTTAGATACCTACAACAAAAAACGTCTGGATGTGGCCTTGTTCTATAATGCCGCTTTCGGAGAACTCGAAAATGTGATCACCCCCTGCATCGACAGCCAAAGCAGTCATGTTTTCCATCAATATACCCTGCGTTTGCAAGGCATAGACCGTGAGGCACTCAGAAAATATCTGGCGGAACAGGAGATCCCGGCGATGATCTATTACCCGGTTCCCCTGCATTTACAAAAAGCGTACAGCGATAGCCGTTATCAGGAAGGTCAATTCCCCGTAACTGAGGAATTATGCAGGGAGGTCATTTCTTTGCCCATGAGTCCGAACCTCGATCCGGAACAACTTAACTATATTACCCACCATTTTAAAGCATTTTTAACCTCAAATCATATTTCCCAAGCATGAAGATTGTAGTAGTAGGAACCGGCTATGTTGGCCTCGTAACAGGAACCTGTTTCGCAGAAGTAGGTATCGATGTGGTATGTATCGATATCGATCAGAAGAAAATCGAAGGACTGAAAAACGGCATCATGCCCATTTACGAACCCGGACTTGAAGAAATGGTGGTTAAAAACTACGAGGCCAAACGCCTCACTTTTTCAACCAACCTGGGTGAGGCCATCAAAGGCGCTGATGTGGCCTTTATCGCTGTGGGAACTCCTCCCGGTGAAGACGGTTCTGCCGATCTGAAATATGTACTTGCCGTTGCTCGTGAGATCGGTGAAAACATGAACAGCTACGGGGTGGTTGTAACCAAATCGACTGTGCCCGTGGGAACGGCTGAAAAGGTAAAAGGTGCCCTACAGGAAGCCCTCGATAAAAGAGGAGTAAACATTCCTTTCGATGTGGCCTCTAACCCTGAATTTCTGAAAGAAGGAGCTGCGATTGATGACTTCTTAAGGCCTGACCGTATCGTTATTGGTGTAGAGTCGGCAAAAGCTCAGGAGATCATGAGCAAACTGTATAAACCCTTTACACTCAATGGTCATCCTGTCATTTTTATGGATATCCCTTCGGCTGAAATGACCAAATACGCTGCAAATGCGATGCTGGCTACCAAGATCAGCTTCATGAACGANNGCTGCCCAAAAAGGCTATAACATGCGTGTTTTAAAGGCGGTAGAAGAAGTTAACGAAAACCAGAAAGAAGTACTTTTTAATAAAATTGTCAGACATTTTGGTGAAGACCTAAGCGGAAAAACATTTGGCTTCTGGGGATTATCCTTCAAACCCAAAACCGACGACATGCGTGAAGCTCCTT
>DQHT01000051.1 GCA_003531115.1 Bacteroidota bacterium
CAAAAAGCAAACGCCCTCTACAATGAGATCGACCGCAACAGCCTCTTCTTAGGTACGGCCGAAAAAGAAGACCGCTCCAAAATGAACGTATGTTTTGTTTTAAAGGATTCGGCGCTTGATGATGAATTTATGGCGCTGTGTAAAGCCAATGGCCTAAGCGGACTAAAAGGTCACCGTTCCGTGGGTGGTTTCCGCGCATCCATATACAATGCCTTACCGATCGAAAGTGTACAGGCTCTGATAGATACCATGCAGCAGTTTGAAAAAAGTAAATCAGGAGTTAACGCCTAATCCATCCCATAAAAATGATTCGCATATTAGCTAACGACGGCATGGAAGCCGCTGCCATCCAAATGTTGGAAGAGGCAGGTTTTGAAGTAGATACCAAAAAAGTTGACCAGGATAAGCTGGCGGAAGCACTTAAAAATTACGACGCGATCACCGTTCGCAGCGCCACCAAAGTGCGCAAAGACCTGATCGACGCCTGTCCCAACCTGAAACTCATCGGTCGCGGTGGAGTAGGGATGGACAATATCGATGTGGAATATGCCAGAGTAAAAGGAATTCGCGTGGTTAATACACCCGCTGCTTCCTCTGTTTCGGTGGCTGAAATGGTCTTTGCCCACCTCTTTTCTGTGGTGCGAAACCTTGCTGAATCTAACCGCCTTATGCCTGAAAAAGGAAAGAGCGATTTTTCATCCATCAAAAAAGCCAGCGAAGGGGTCGAACTAAAAGGAAAAGCTTTAGGAGTGATCGGTTTCGGACGTATTGGACAGGAAACTGCTAAAATTGCATTCGGTTTGGGTATGGATGTTTATGCCTACGATCCTTATGTGGCTGAAGCTGAAATTTACCTTCATCTCGGCGCTACTGCCGGCAATCAACGGATAAAAATTCCGGTTAAAACGGTTAGCAAGGAAGAGGTTTTGAAAAAAGCCGACTTCATTTCCCTGCATGTGCCTTTTACGGACGGAGAAGCTCCTGTTATTGGTGCCAAAGAAATGGCCATGATGAAAAAGGGCTCAGGGATCATTAATTGCGCCCGTGGTGGAGCAGTGAGTGAAGAGGCCTTGATGGATGCCCTTGCTTCCGGACAGATCGCCTATGCCGGACTCGACGTATTCGCCAAAGAACCTCCTGTTGATGACCGCATCCTGAAAACCAAAGGGGTTTCTCTTTCTGCTCACGTGGGAGGTTCGACAAAAGAAGCACAAAGCAATATTGGCGCTGAACTGGCTGAAAAAATTATCGATTTTTTCAAATCATCCAAAAGCAAATAAGCAATTGCCGAAAATTAAAGCCTTTTCTGCTCTCAGGCCCAAACCTGAGTTGGCGCAGCTGGTTTCTTCCAAATCATGGGACAGTAACCACAACCACATTTCTGAAGCCATCATGGCGAATTACGAACATTCGTATTTGCACGTGGTAAAACCGCATTTGAATTTTACAGATCCGGAGCGAATTCCCGAAAAACATTATCCTTTTGCCCGGCAGAAGTTCCTGGATATGAAAAAGCTCGGGGTTCTGGTGCATGATCCTTCACCCTGCTTGTATATCTATCAGGTTACTGACCTGCGTTTGGGGATCACCTACTCCGGAATAACCGGGCTGGCCTCGGTCGATGATTATCTGGAAGGCAGGATCAAAGTACACGAACATACCCTTTCCAAAAAGGAGGCAGCGCTGGTTAAGCACGTGGAATATGTGAAAGCAGTAGGGGAGCCGGTATTGTTAACCTTCGAGGGCGGTGCCTGGTACGATGAATTTGTGAAACGGATCGAACAGGAAGCCCCCCTGTTTTCTTTTACCGGCGACGAACTGGTGAAAACAGAGGTTTGGCCCATTCGGGATACCGGAGATATTGCCGATATCATGGCCCATATGGCTGAATTAAAGGCCTTTTATATTGCCGATGGCCACCACCGTTCGGCAGGAGCTGTGCGGTACTGCCAAAAACGACGCGAGGAAAACCCGGCTTATTCGGGAGATGAAGCGTACAATTATTTTTTGGCTTATTTCATCCCTACGGATAAACTGAAAATATTTGAATTTAACCGGCTGGTAAAAAAACTGGCTCCTCTGAACGCAAATTCTTTTATGGATGCCATTAAAGAACGCTTCCATGTAAAGGAGATCGGCCATTCCATGCTGCAGGTGAAAAAGAAAAATCATCTTTTTGGGATGTATATGGACCATACCTGGTACGGACTGGATTTAAAAAATGAGCCGCAGGGCAATGTTTTGGAAACCCTCGACGTTTCTATCCTTGAAAAATTGGTGTTAAAAGACATTTTAAATATACAGGATTCGAAATCCGACGAACGTTTGTCGTTTGTTGACGGAACCAAAGGCATTTCCCGCCTTCAGGAACTGGTGGATATTGGCGAATTTGAGGTGGCATTTTCATTATTTCCAACTAAAATTGAAGAGGTGATCGAGGTTGCGGACCAAAATTTGGTGATGCCTCCGAAGTCTACCTGGTTTGAACCTAAACTTAGAACCGGCTTATTGATCTATGAACTTGAATAAATACTACAGAAGCCTGACTTTATTTGTCTCCGTTTTTTGTTTTTTTATCGCCTCGGCGCAAATGGAAATTCAAAAAGGTATAGAAGGCAAAACCTTTTATGATTCGGCACGCACAGAGGTCCATGAGGCCTATGAGTACAAATTGCGCTATACGATGATCATTAACCCCAAAACAGGACATGCTGAGCCCCTGGGAGATCCGGAGGAATTAAAAAACGGCGTCTATATCCGTTACCGTAAAGACGGTACAATGTATTGCAGCGGCTATTTCCGCAATGATGTAAAGTGCGGGGAATGGAAATTTATGGATGCTACCGGTAAGGTAACCATTCGGGAAGAAAATTTTGGCGGTGAGTGCGTGATAAAAGAATAGGGAACTAATCTTCGTACCCGCTTTTTATAATGGTACAGATCATTTTAAACTGCTCCTTGGCATTAAAATTATGCTTGGCATGAGCAGGAATAATAAGGCCATCACCGAGTTTTAAGTTGAAATGTTTATGATCGATAGTGAGCTCGGCTGTGCCATCAATGATCTGAACATAGGTGTCAAAGGGCGACAGCTTTTCTGCGAGTTCTTCACCTGCATCTAATGACGACACGGTTATATTTCCTGTAGATTTTTTTATGATCGTTTTACTGACTACAGCGTTTGGCATGTACTCGATTATCTCAACAATAATGTGAGCCATTCCTTTGGCGAGTTCGCCATTTTCGCTGTTGTTTTTCATGAGTAGGTATTTTTGGACTGAGTTGTCAAAGATAGGCAATAAAACGAAGCCTTTGGAGGCATCATCGTTTCCGGCATTATTTTCTTCCGATTGGTCTTGATGTTTGCGAATTTGCTTAACCATAAGCGCAGGGTTTAATTTTTATTTGGCTCTTCTGTCTCCGTTTTTCTCATTGACTTCATCGCCTTGAACAGGGGACCGTCAATGAAGCTGAAATAGAGTTTTTCAACGATCACAGAAGCGACATAGCCCTTTATGCTCCGGTGTTTTCCGAGTACTTTTCCGATAATCAGGCTTGCGCCGGCGTGCATGGCCGCAGAACCCAGATCGGCCTGGATCTCGGGGTCCTGGGTTAGTTTGTGCAGCGAATCTTTGACTATCGCCACAGGGTTCATGCTTCCGGCAAAGGATTTCCAGGCATCTTTTAATTCTTCTTCCTGCACTTTTTTTTCCAGGCGCAAGAGTGAAATTTGAAGGAGCAGGGTTTCGTGTTTATTTAATGACATAGCAGGGAAGGTTATGTATCGCTCATCATTTTGTTCAAAATAGCATTGCGTAGCGGTTTTTCGGTGATGTTACGCCGGCCAAGGATTAGGAACAGAGTAACAAGCACATAAAATCCGGCTACGATGCCAAAACCCAGGTCATATCTCCCTACGTACTGGGCGAGAAAAAAGCTCGCTCCAATGCTTAGAAAAATTAAAGCGATCAATGCGGGAACCAGGATGATCAGGCGCGAGAATAAACTGGCGACCAATACCGACGAACGTTCTATTGCCTCCAGCTTCACCAGTTGAATGCTCGTGCTTAAGTAGGCCTTAAACCGATCGTCAAGTACATCTAATTTTCCTGGTTCTTCCATGGCTAGCTTACTTTGTTCTGAAGTTCTTCGGCTTCAGCTTTTACCTTACTTTTTAATTCTTCAGCCAGGCTTTGAGCTCCCTGAGTAATTTTTGCGCGTGTTGCACTTCCTTTGTCCGGAGCAAATAAAACTCCGAGTGTTGCTCCGATCACTACGCCTGCTAAAAGTGCACCGATGATCTGGGCTGTGTTTGATTTATTGGATGATTCCATTTTTGTTGTTTGTTCTAAAGTGAATTTTATCCTGCAAAGCGGAATCCCAGGGTCAACTGGTACCACATATTTTTGTAGCGGGGAGTGCTTGATGTTCCGTCGCCATTATTGGTTTGAAAATCCCAGCCGGCACGTGCGCCAATAACCATTCTGTTCGCGGTCAGGTCAACACCGCCGGTAAAACAAAGGATGTTTTTTCGGATGTTTTCATTTTCAAATTCTTTCTCCTGTTCGGTAGTTGTATTTCCGCTCGTAAATTCATCCTTACGGCTAAGCAGATAGGAGTATTGTGGTCCTGCAACCAGATTGATATATTGAACCGGTTTAAAGGAAAACAACAAAGGCAGATCGATCCAGTTGGTGGTTCTTGTCATGCTGTAAGTGGAGCCTAAAATGGATCCGGTAGACTGATATCCTTTTTGAGAAAAGAGGATCTCAGGTTGAAATCCGAATAATTTCCCAAAAGGAATGGCAAAAAAAACGCCGCCGGCAAATCCAATTTTGGAATCTGCCTGGAAGTCTTGCCCTTCAGAGTCATAAACATTGGAATAGTTGATTCCTGCCTTGAACCCGAAGAGCAGGCTCGAACGCAGGTCAGTAGGGCTTGCATCCTGCGCACGTGTGGTGGCTGTTAATGCAATCAATACGGTTAAACTTAAGATTAATTTTTTCATGATCAGGTATTTAGAGGATAATTGTTGAACTAAAAGTGAACAGCAAGGCCAAGGGTTGAAACGCCACTCGAGAGGTCTAAAAAGAGTCCCAGTTTGGAGTTTAAATGGTATTCGGTTCCAACGTGCAGATCGAGATAAAGCGGACTGCGGCGGGTTGCATAACGTTCTCCGTCATAACCGTCTTCCCAGGTTACAGAACGGTAAGCGAATCCAATACTTCCGGCCATGTAAAAATCCCATTTGGAACCTGCATTCAGAAATTGATCAAAATAATAGGATCCTTTCACACCGATCGGTATCACCGTTTCCCGGTAATAGTAGTTGCGGTATGGATAATTGTGGTTTCCCCAATAGTAGTCACGTTGATACTTGTAAAAACTGATGAAGGGGGCAAGGGTGAAATTTTTGGCTACATCCAGTTCAAGATTGGCATGCAGAACAGGCATATGGCTACCATAATAGTTTTGATAATAGCCTACCCCGACACCCAGATTGAGGGTTTTGCCGAATTTTTCACCGGCGAGGGTTTGTGCTGAACTGCTAAAGCAGGTAAAAGAGGCAATAAGCACCAAAAGGAGCATGAATTTTTTCATAAAAAGGGTTGATAGGGTTTATAGGATAAATTGAAATAAGTAGGCTGAGGCGGGTTTAAGCCCCCCGGATTATGCGAAGCAAAACGGCTACAATAGCGATCACGATCAGGATATGGATAATCCCGCCTGCGTGAAAACCAAAATAGCCTATGGCCCAAAGGATAACCAGAATAACAGCGATAATGTAAAGTAAGTCTTTCATAGGGTTTTGATTATGTAAAGAGTTAATAATCAATAACAAATTTGAGGACTTTTGCTTCAAATCTCCTTACATAAAAATCGGATTTACTTGCAAAATTCCCACAAAAGCAAAAGTCCCCCACCACGTATGTGATGAAGGACTTTCTCCCCTGTGTGGATGCCAACCAGAGAACAGCATGCCAATAAACCCCGGCTTAGCCTGCCTGCTTTCTTCTGATTATTTCGAATGCACAATATCAATGATCACCGTACGGTTATAAAACCGTTCTTCCGGAAGACCATTTTCAAAAGGTGCAGCATTTTCATTAGCACCAAATCCAATTACCTGGTATTTTACTCCCTGAACACCGCGTTTGTTCACTGCATTTTCAAGGATAGCTTTCACACCATTAGCACGGCTTTCTGAAAGATATTGATTGTGTTTAACGTCTCCGATAATATCAGCATGACCATGAATAATAATGGTGCTGTTAGCCGTTACATAAGGAGCAACCTGCTCCTGAAGGAATTTTTCATAAGCGAGTACTGTAGTTGGCTTATCGAAATCGAACAGGATGGTATAGCGTAAACCTTCAGTAACGGCAGCGCCTTCACGAACCAAACGCAACTTGCTGGTTTTAACAACTTCGGATCCGTCTTCCATGGTGGCGGTCATCTCAACATCAAAATTGCTTGATGGACGATTTCCCAATATGGTGCTTCCTGAGATGTATTCCCGCTCGCTGTCGAATGGACCATAATTTTGAATAACACCATTGTCGTCTTTAATGGCCAATCTCCATGATTCCACTTTCAAATCTTCATTCGCTACTGCATCAAAGGCAATTCTGCTTTCAACAGGGTCTGGATCAATAGCTACCACTTTTAGCGGCAACAAGAGATCTGGACTGGTTACAATATCAACACGACGGTCACCTTCTTTTAATAGTTCCAGTTCTTTTACTCCTCCCGGTTTTTCGGAAGGGATAATTGGCAGGTTTCTTCCTTGAGTGGTGATGCGGGTTGGACTGATCCCATAAATGTCAACCAGGTATTTTTTGATCTCATTTGCATAGGCAATTCCGGCTTCTTCGCCTTCACCTGCCGATGAACCGATCAGTAAAACGGTAGCGCTCGGGTTGGTTTGCATACGTTTTCCTAAAATGTTCAGGATATTATAATAAACAGTCAACTGGCGTTCAGAACGTTTTGCAGGATCTTTTACTTCACCATTTTCAAACTGACTTTCATTGAAGGCAGCGGCATCTGATTTGTTAAGAAGCACATAACGTTTAGGGATTTTTGTTGAACCTTCTTCAAAGAACACGTAGTTACGGAGCGGAAAGGTTTCATTTACCCGACGTTTTGCCGGAACAACAGGAGGAGATACTACAGTAAATGCAACATCGCCTTTTTTAACCGGAGGAATAATGACAACAGGAGGTTTAACAACACCAGCCGCTGTTTCAGGTACTCTTCCAAATTTGAAGGCGATACCGGCGCGTACTGTTGTTAAAGACCATGACTCGATGCTCCGTGGTGCTCTTCCAAAATAAGGATGGAATGACACAAAAGGAGAAAGATTCACCTGGGTGGAACTGTTCCGGCGTGATAGTGGAATATCCACTCCCAAACCAGCATGTCCGCCGAAAACAAAAGTTCTTATATCACTAAACTCGCCTGTAGTTGTACTGAAAGTAGCTTCAGGTTTTTTCTCCTGGTAAAAGGAAAAGTCGCTGGTTAAAGCATAACTCGCAGCTCCACCCACATAGATATAAAATCCATTGGAGAAAGGAGCGATACGCAGGCTGGGCTCAAAAGTAATGTAGCTCAGGTTGGTTTTCAGATCAGAAGGACAGTTACAAGGAGCCAACACTTCGTCGAATTTTCCACCACGTCCATCATAGCCAAGGTTTAACATCAATCCCCAAACCGGTCCTGGCCGGTACTCGGCCAGGAAGGAGGCAAAAGGACGGATTCCGAAACCATCATGAAAAGCAGCTTGAGCTTTTACATCCTTGTTAAGGGTTTGTGTAGTACCTGAGTAAAAGTTTGCGTTTACAGCTCCCGATACACCAAACCACCATTTAGGGTGTTGGCGCGTTTGGGCATCAGCCGTACCGGCTATCCCAATAAGCATCAGGGTAAGGATCAAAGTATAGCGCATCGACAATCGAGTCGCATATAGATTTTTAATGTTTTTCATAATAAGGATTTTTGGGGTTTATGGTTTGGTTACGGCGTTATTGTCAAGCGTTACTGCTGCAATGCGGGTTAATGCACGGCCAAGCAAACTTGCACCGGTTTGAAGGGTGATCGACTGGTCGGCAAGGATATTTCCTTTCATTTCTGCAGTGGTACCAATGGTAGCTGAAGAGCCAACGATCCAGTAAATGTTTCCTGCCTGTGCTCCACCTGTGAGGGTAACTTTAATACCATTACCAACGGTCAGGGTAGAAGAAGGCATTTGGAAGATCCAAACAGCATTGACATCGCCTTGTGCATCCAACGTCAGGTCAGAGCCGGTGATGGCAAAAGAACCCGGAGCTGATTGGTACAATCCCGGAGCCAGGGTTAATCCACCCAATTGTCCTGTTGAATTGATAATCACGTTATTAGACCTTCCGGCTCCATCGTTATAAGCGGTAGTTAAACATCCTTTGGCGGCATTCGCGCCTCCGCTGTTGATTTGAATACTACCATTAATCACCTGGCCTGGAGGAAATCCACTTACTGCACTACCCGGACTTAATCCGAGGTTTCCATCCACTACGGTATTTCCTGTGTTCGTTACTGCAGATCCTGCAAGTACTGCGAAATCTGCAGCACAGTCGAGGTCAATAGCACCCGGTCCCAATGGAGCGACTGTGGCAAAGGTCCATACATAGTTGTTCACCATGTTGTTTCCTGCCAGATCCTCAACCAGCGTGGTGATCGTACCGGTATAGGTTGAACCTGAAAGCAAATTGTTGGTCGGATTAAACTGAGCCGTTACACCTGAATAAGAAACCGCACCGGCAATATTCACCGAATTACGACTGATCGTAAAGGAGGTGATGGTGATGGTGCTTGATTCCATATTTTCACTGAAAACAGCGCTGATGGTTTTGTTCAAAGCCACATTGGTCGCGTTGTTGGCAGGATCGGTAGAGATCACGGTAGGAGGGATCGCATCCAGCGGTAAAGCCGTTGTGAAATTCCACACATAATCCAGCACCATGGTATTTCCGGCTAAATCTTTAACCGTATTTTTAATGGTTGCTGTATAGACGGTGTTCAAGTCCAAGTCATTGGTTGGATCAAATTGTGCCGTAACTCCGGCATAACTTACTGCGCCATTGATCTGGTTTAATCCTTCAAATAAGGTAAAAGAAGTTCCTGTGATCGTTAATGGATCCATGTTTTCGCTGAAAACAGCAGAAATCGTTTTGTTAACCGGAACATTGGTGGCATTGTCCATTGGGTCGGTTGAAATAACGGTTGGAGGAATCATGTCAGGAGGCATCAGGGTAGTGAAGCTCCATACATAATCGTTCACCATATTGTTTCCTGCGGCATCGGTTACATTGTTCGTAACTGTTGCGGTGTAGGTTGTGTTATAGTCTAATGGATTAG
>DQHT01000120.1 GCA_003531115.1 Bacteroidota bacterium
TAGCCAAACGAATCTTTAGCGTGCGCAGTCACCTCACGGCGTATCGAAGTGAACTATCCTCTTCAGAGGGATTAAATTTTCATCCATATTGATAGCTATTGAAAAAAATTGGTTATAAGTACCTATAGGTTTTATTCTGCTTCAGTAATACTAATTTTTCCTTTGTCAGAAATGCGGATAGTATGTTTTTTTCTTAAATTATCTACCGCATCTATTTCGTCGTTTTCGTCTGGATCGCTGTCTGCCAAGTAGCTCTCTTCTAATTTTATGACATTTGAGTTAATGGTAAAACTCATAGATTCATCAAAGGCATCCCCAAGAAAGTTATACGCTACATTTATTACAGTAGCTTGTTTAATATTCGGTTCATATAAAAGTAACAAATCATATGAAAGAGAACCAAATTCGTGATAACATACAGAACTTGTAGTCGAATCTATATCACAGCTAACACGGACAAGATAGGTGTTATACCCACTAATAGGTGGTAATGAGTCTTTATAAATTCTTAAAAACTTTAATAAACTATCATTAAATGATTTTCCTTTAGGAAATTTTAACTCAAAAGCAGTATTAGCATGTAAATATTTAACGGAATTTATTTCAGGTAATAAATGTGTTTCGTTTTGATTTTTATTTCTGCCCGAATGCAAAAAAAAGAATAACGCAAACAAAAATATTAAATATTTCATAATAATTAATCAATAGGTAATGCCCTTTTGGTATTATCGTTTATAAGATATTCCTGGTATGCGGAAAGAGGGATTCTAACCCCCGGACCCTGTTTTGAAAGCTGTTTTTCACTTTAAAGGTAGAAAAATTTTGTGAATCGGATGCTTTGAAACCCTTATTCCTCGGTAGTTCGTCTTTTCCGAAGGTAATGTCCGTCGCACTTCGGCAAGCTCAGTGTGACGGACCATTTAAATCCCCTCACCGCGTCCGCCGAAGCTCGACGACAGTTTACAGGCTTAATCAAATCTTGCCGAGCGTAGGCGGATCCCCTCAACTCCTCATCTCCTCATCAAAAGTCTTAGGTAAATCGTTCTCCCCGTCCCCTCGTCTCCTCGTCTCCAAGTCCCCTCGTCTAAAAATTCCCCTCCGCCCTGTGGCCCTCTGCGGTCCAGGTAGTGACTTCTTCCGTTTCGATATCATAGATCAAAAACCCTTCATTATGGTCATCAAGTTGGTGAACCAGTGCACCACTTGCATTCCACACAGCGGATCCACCGGCGCTTTCAGTTTCATTGTTGGGGCCCACAGAATTGGCCATCATAACAACCATTCCCTGCTTTTTTGCAATTTCCGGATAGCCTTTGTTGGCTTTTTCCATGCCTTTAGCCGTCTTGGCAACGCTGGCCAAATAGAAGCCGGCTCCTTGTTGAGCAGCCTCTTCAGCATGTTCCGGCAAAAGCGATTCATAACAAATAGCCAGTGCAATTTTTTTATTGTCCAAAGTCAGAATCATAGACTGATCGCCAGGCACAAAAAAGGGAAGTTCATCCTTATGGAGATGCTGCTTGGAGTATGTTGACCGGGGTGCGTCCGGCTGGAAAACAACCAGGCTGATATGCACGCCTGCCTTACTCCGGGTGGGCAGGCCAACGCAGATCGTTATGAGTTCTTTGTCACTCATTTCCTGAAAAATATCCAATCTGACATCCTCCTGAATGCTGGCAAGCGTATCTGCCAGAGTGGGTTCATAGCCGGTAAGGGAGAGTTCGGGAAAAAGGATAAGATCGGCCTCTTTTTCCAGGGCGAGTTCGATCATCCTTTTGTGGATTCCGATATTTCTTTCAATATCGCCTTTAAACGACCGGGTTTGTGCAACGCAGAGTTTCATTTTATTTATTTCTTATACTGTTCAATTAGTTGACGTATGCTGGCCAGGTGATGGTCGTCGTGCTCGGCAGTAAAATAGGCCATATCAACCGGGCGCATGTGCTTTTTTAATCGGGGATGCAGAGAGCTGAATGATTGGGTTTCATCATCCAGATCCTTTAAACGTGTTATAAACCGGGACCGTTTTTCCCAAAATTCAGTTATTAAGCTATCCAGTCTGGCAGCATTATGATTGGCTTCATAGGTTTTTATATTGCTCATGTCGGCGGCGCGTAAAATTTCCTTACGCGCCAAAAAATCATCTATCCTTCCTTCATGCAGGTTTTCCAGATCGATCAAATGACCAATATGCTCCTTGATACTCCATTTTCCATCGGGTTTGAAAATCAGAGCCTGCTCGTTCACACCTGAAGTCAATTCCTTAATCCGGACCGCGGTACCGTGCAGGCGTTCCAATACATTAGGCAGCCATCCTTCCGGCAGGTCAAAACTGAATATTCGTGAAGTCCAGGGTGTTCTGTTCATGGCTTGATCTCCATGTAAAATTAATAATTTTTATTTACCCATGTATCGAAATCCATGCTTTTGCGTTATAGCTATATTAATGTTTTGAACGATGAAAAAGCTACTCACCCTGCTCACGGTTTTGCTTTTGTCCCACTTGTCAAATGCCCAAACAAGCGAAAAAAAATTTGTCATCTATTTCGCAACGGACTCTGATGTACTCGATGAAACGTCCCGGCTAAGGTTGGATAGCATCGAAAATCTGGTCAAAAATGTTGGTCATTATTCCATATTCCTGTACGCTCATACCGATGAGGCCGGATCAATACCTTATAATGAGGCCCTTTCGAAAAAAAGAGAAGTAGCAACCAGCAACTATCTCCAACAGAAAGGAATAAGGGCAAACTCCATGACCAGTTCCAGCTTCGGAGAAAAACGGCCTGTTTTGAAGGAAGAAGGAGTTGAATCCATACAGGAGAATCGCCGCGTGGAGATTCTTTTACGCTACAAAAACTTCCAAAGCGGAAAAGAAATTTTAGAAACGGGCAGGGCAGACGACAAACAGATCATCCGGCTTACAGATGCCGGAGCCCAGGAAATACAGGGTGAAAAAGGTATACAGCTTCTGATACCTGCCAACGCCTTTATGAAAGCAAGTGGCGATTTTGTCTCGAATGAATCCGTACAAATTGAATTGGAAGAATTTCCCGGATTTGGAGAGGCGGTTCAACATGGTTTAGGCACCCTGAGCAATGGACGCCTGCTCGAAAGCGGGGGCATGTTCTATATCGGTGCAACGGCAGGTGGGGAGACTCTCCGTTTGCGTGAAGGAATGGAAATTGCCGTTCAATTGCCTTCTCAAAATATTCAATCAGGAATGACCGTCTTTTATGGAGAACGAAATGAGCAGGGGGTGGTGGACTGGACGAATTCCGGGCAGGCATTCAAAGCGACAGACACCAGTACGGTAGTTAAATTGCCCTTGCCTGGATTTGCTGATGAATTGTTGGGAATGCGCAAACCGCTTCCCGAAGTAAACGACTATACCCCTGAAGCATGTATGCTTAAAATTCCCAAAAGACCCAATATGCCGCATCTTCCGAGAAAGCCATCTCCCCCCGTTGAACCACAAAGGCCGGAGCATATTAAAGAAGGTTTGTTTGCCATTTTTAATGAAGAATGGCGCGAATGGTACAAGGACCATACTGCCTATCTAGAGGATATTAAACGCTATAATAAAAGGATGGAACAGTATGCCCACCGCATAGAAATTTATCATAAACAAATGGAAGATTACCGGAGTGATTCGTTGGTTTATGCCAGGGAAAGGGAAACCTTCAACGAATCCTTAAACAAAGCGATCGTTGAAAGGGAAGAACTTTTTGAATCTTTGTCCGCCTGGCTGGAGGTGGCGCACTGGAATAATGGCTTGCAAAGGATATCCCGCTTAATGCGTGACTCAGTTTATTATTCATCTCATTTGAGCAATGATATCCGGACCCAGGCTCTTCTTATGCCAAGCCATACATATTCCGACAAAACAAAAAGACTCAGGCAGGAAATTGATGCATTGACCTATCTAAAAAAATGTGATGAAAAAGAAGCCCTGAACATTTCAGACAGGAATAGGGTATTTCAGTTTCAAACATTTTATTATAAAAACAGGAACGGACGCCTCCTTGGTTCCACTTTCATACCCAAAGTAAACCGCTGTTATGTTAAAGATGGTTCTGTTCCCAACCCCGCTCTCGAACGGCTCGAGGCGATGGAAGCTGTTATTGCGGGCAAAAAATCTGAACTAGGAATTTTTAATCGTTCCGACCTTCCCAGCTTATATACCACACGTATTAATAATATGGGGTATATTAACTGCGACCGCTTCAACACAACGCCCCAACGGTTAATGGCTGTGGTCCGGGTGAAAGGGGTTCAGCGTGGAGATCAGGTGTTTGTTTGTGTTCATCGACTAAAAAGTGTTTTACCACTTTATGCCGGAGAAAACGGAATTGCCGTGACAGAATTACCCATTGGCGAAAAAGTTACCCTCGTAAGCATTGGTGCCAAGGATGGCAGGGCTGTAATGGATATCCGGAAATTTAGTGTCGGCCGGGAGATCAGCACCCTTGAACTTGCCCCTGAAATTGTTCACCTGGATCAAATAAAGTCCACCCTTGCATCTCTATAACCAATCCATCCGCTCCACCGCTCCAGTCTGATAATCCTCCTCTCATAATGATCCATTATCAATTTGATCGCTTTTTTTAACAAGCGGAGAATCAATTGAATAAAAAACTTTAAAAAATATGCAGACAATTTGGTAGTATTGAGGAGCGTAATACCAGATAACTATGCAAAACGAAGAAAACACACTGAAAAATCAGGCTAATCCTGAAAAACCAAAAAACAATACAGGCCGGGTGGTACTCATCGCACTGCTATTGATCTCGCTGATCCTAAATCTTTTTCAATGGTACAACAGCAATCAGGAAGCAGGAAATTACGAAACCACCATCGATAGCATGGCTATCGACAATGCTGAAGTAGACCGTCAGTTGTCGCTGACCAAAGCCGAATTGGAGCAATACCGCGGACGTTCTGAACAATTGGATAGTCTTCTTAACGATGCCACAGGCAAAATTGCCGAACAGGAAGACAAGATCCGGGCTTTAATGAGCTCCGGTAAAAAATCTTCTGCAAACAATGCGGCATTAAGACGCCAGCTTGAGGAGTTAAAAGCCTTAAAGGACAAATACCTGGAAGAGATCGACCGTTTGATTATGGAAAATCAACGCCTGCAGAGCGAAAACGATTCGCTTGCCGTTGAACTGAGCAATAATGTTACGGTTACCAATTCCTTACAGGCCAGACTAAAAGTTGCTGAACAACTGCGTGTTGACCGGGTGAGTGTAACGCCTCAGAAAAAACGGGCTATCGGCGGAAAAGCTGTGGCAACATCCATGGCAAAACGTACCGAAAAAATTGATGCCTGCTTCGTTGTTTTGGAAAATGCAGTAGCATCAAGGGGTACCAAACTGATCAGTCTGCGCCTTGTGGCACCTGATGGCAAACCACTGGCAGGTACAAGTCAGGGTACTTTTGTGAATGTTGACAATGGACAGGAAATGACCGCAACAGCCAACCACCAATTGGATTATGACGGCAGTTCCATGGACCTTTGCCTGACATGGGAGGATGAAAGCAAACCGCTTGTTCCCGGAAAATATGGCGTTGAAGTGTATATCGACGGGGCATTGGTGTTTACCTCTTCCTTTACCCTTGAATAAGCTTCGATGCGAATAAGCTTTTATGGTGCTGCCAGATTGGTTACCGGCAGCAAACATCTTATAGAAACAGAGTCGGGTCTGCGTGTATTGCTCGACTGTGGATTATTTCAGGGTGGCGGTTCCGACTCTCATGAGTTGAACCGCCACTTTGGCTTTGATCCGGCCAGTATCGACCATGTGGTTTTGTCGCATGCGCATATCGATCATTCCGGACTTTTACCCCGACTGGTAGCCCAGGGCTTTGAAGGAAAAATATGGACCACTCCGGCCAGTGTCGACCTCTGTGAGATCATGCTGATGGATTCGGCCTATATTCAGGAAAACGACCTACGGAGGGTCAATGAACGCCGCAAACGCCGGGGTGAAAGTATCCTTGATCCCTTGTATACGGTTGACGATGTGGAAAAAACCCTGACCCATTTCCGTGAAGTCGGCTATAGGCAGGAACATCGCCTGAACGATGAATTCAGCTTTACCTTTTACGACAGTGGTCATATCATCGGCAGTGCCGGGATTTATATGGAAATTGTAGAATCCACCGGCAGGGAAACCATCTTTTTTACGGGAGATATCGGTCGTAAAGGCGATATCATCCTGCATGATCCGGAACCTTTCCCCCAGGCAAATTTTATCATTTGTGAATCGACATATGGCGATCGCCTGCACGACGACGCCAGCCATGCGGCAGCGCAACTTTTAAGAACTGTGTATGAAACCTGTGTGATCAACAAAGGCAAAGTCATCATCCCGGCATTTAGCGTTGACCGTACCCAGGAGATCATCTATATGCTCGACAAAATGCACTCAGAAGGGAAATTGCCTGCCATCGAGGTTTTTGTGGATAGTCCGCTTTCGGTTAAAGCCACCAAAGTGATGCAAAAACATGAGGCTGACTTTAACCCGGCCATCCTCGAGTATATCAAAAAAGACGGGGATGCATTTTGTTTTCCGGGCTTGCATTATATCACCGAGGTGGAAGCTTCGAAAGCGCTGAACCACCGGAAAGAACCCTGTATCATCATTTCGGCTTCAGGAATGGCAGAAGCGGGTAGGGTGAAACACCATATTTTCAATTCCATAGAAAAAGAAAAAAACTGCATCCTGATCGTTGGTTATGCTTCGCCAAGTAGTTTGGGTGGTGCCCTCAGAAGGGGTGAAAAGCTGGTTCGTATCTTTGGAAAAGACCTGGAAGTAAAAGCCCGGGTGGAAGTAATGGATGCATTCAGTGCCCATGCCGATTACCTGGAAATGTTGGAATACTTGTCTTGTCAGGATGCTTCAAAAGTCAGCAAGGTCTTTTTGGTGCACGGCGAATACGATACCCAGATGGCCTTTAAACTTAAATTGATCGAAGCGGGTTTTTATCATATCGAAATTCCTGAACTGGGCGATACCTACGAACATCCATGAACGATACCTCACACAAAAAAAGAAACCTCTTTCTGGTAATGGGAGCGTTTTTCC
>DQHT01000039.1 GCA_003531115.1 Bacteroidota bacterium
CTGCTGTCTACCGTTACCTGTACATTCTGGTCGTAATTATCCGTTACCGCAGATCCTGGCTCGTTGATGTTCGTTTTTACTTCCACCACCAATGGGTTATCTCCCAACAGGATCAGTACCGGTGCGATATCATCTACCACATTCACCTCTCTGGCTACTGAGTCCTTATTGCCCGATGCGTCTTCTACCGTGTACCAGTAGGAATAGGTGCCCAATACGTTCAGGTCAATATTATCGCCGAACATCATCTGGCCGGTCAGGTCTTGCAGGTAATAGTCTTCTGCCGTTGCACCGTCATCCGTATAACTTGTGCCTACCGTTACGTTCACACTGGCTGGTCCGTTTAAGGTGATCACCGGGGCCGTTACATCCGGCGTTACAATGACAATACGTGTTACTTCCGTAGCCGCATTGCCATCCATATCGCTCACATTATAGCGAACCACATAAGTGCCCACTACCGTGCTATCTACCGGATTGCTTGTGATCATGATACCCGTAAGATCCCCGTCTACATTATCCATAGCCGTAGCTCCTGCATCCAGGTATTGATAGCCTTTTTCTACCCATACCGTATCCTGGCCTTTTTTGGTGATAACAGGGGCCTGCTTGTCGATGATGACCTGTATCGGATAATCTTCAAACTCTCCCGTTGGGTTGATACCACATGGTTTGTTTGCATCCTGGTCGTAGCTTACTCCTACTCTTAATGTTGTGAACCCGATCGTAGCCGTATTTGGAACGACAAAAGTGCTTGTATAGCTCTGTGACTGGGAGGATGACTCTGTAGCTACCTCTTCTCCCGTATCATCAAAATCTCCGTCGTTGTTCCAGTCTATCCATACCTTACGGTTTAATGGGTCGGTGGTGCTCTGACGTTCGATGCGGATCGTGATGCTGTCTCTCAAGGCCACTACCTCCGGGGTAAAGTCGTTCAGGTAGCTTGTGTATTTCGCTGCTCCTGTCGCACTGTAGTTGTCAATGCCTCCGAACTTAACCCGGCTGATGGCCACATCCGTACTGATATTGCCCACTACCGGTGCGCAGTAGTCGAACACTTCAATATAGTCAACCCGTGTCAGGCTGTCTGACCCTACCGAGTTTGTAACTTTGAGTTTTACCGTATACTTCCCACTTTTGATAAAGGCTACTTTTAACTCCTGTCCGTTATCCGGACTTAGCATATTCGTCGTAGCTGCCGGGGTGATCGTCCACTTCCAGCTTGTTCCGCCCTGGAAGCTGCTGTCTTTTAAAGTTACCGTTGACAATACCGGAACTTTCGTGCGGTCGGCATAAAAGCCCACAACAGGTGCGCTCGTTGGTGCTATAACCTGGATGTTTTTAATAATATCATCCGTGCCTCCGCAGTTGTTTACCGTAAGCTGTACCGGATAGGTGCCTGCTGTGCTCCATGAATAACGGTCTGTTTCATCGTTGCCGCCATCCAATCCTGCCTGTTGGAAGGGAGGATCAAAATCCCAGGCATAGTTCAGGGCTGCTCCCGTGCTGCTGCTGCTAAAGGTCACCACCTGATCGATAAATACCGTGTCCTGGGTAGTAAAGTCGGCCGTTGGTACCGGAACATTCTGTGCCGGGGTTGATGTCCAATAGCCCGTAAAGCCTGCTGTTTGTCCTGCAGGACTTGTTCTCCACTCCAAATACATCTTGCCGCTTGAAGCAACCAGTCCACCTGCTCCTCCCGGGATATTTGAGTTAGAATTGAAGGTCCCCAAAAGGGTACCTGTATTGTCGCTGCCATCATAAACTTTTAGCTCATCATCGGCATCCGACAGGTTCCATTGGGTAAAGCGTAAAGTCACCTCGCTGGCACAAGGGTGGATCAAAAAGCTGCAATTGCTGTTCGCTGAATAATTGCTGCCAGCTCCTCCATCATCCGTAATGCGGCCCGCTGCCATCGTGCTCTCCGTATTGTAGCACATTTGCGCATCTTCGTTTACGCTGATATACGCTGTCTTACAAAGGGTACTGCCCTGACCCAAGCCGTTCCAAGTCTGAAGGCAGATCTCATATACCCCAGGATTCAAGAAAAATACTGTTGGGTTGCTCGCATAGGCATCGCTGAATACAGCATCCGAAGCAGGAGAAGCTGTCCACTCCCACTGGGTGGGGCCAAAATCAGACAGGTCGCTCAACACACTACCTTCTAAAACATCTACAACAAGTTTGCTGGCTGTAAAGTCCGTTACCGGCGTGCTCGTTGGGTTCACAACATCTACCATGATGCTGTCGCGGTCGCTGCCTGAACAACTTCTGGCTCTCAGCTTTACCTCATAGGTGCCCGTGGCGCTGAAGGTCTTTACAAAGTCGAGCGTATTGCTCTGAAGGATATCATCCACATACCAGGTATAATCCCACAATACGCCCGCTACCGGTTGGTAGGTCGAAAAGAAGGTTGTAGGAGAGTTAATATATATGGTGTCGGCACCCGCTATTCCAGCTGTTGGCGATGGATTTACATACTCCGATTCATCTGCTCCCAGCGTAGGGGCGATCTCGCAGCGTAAATCTCCGTCTATATCATAGACAATGCCCATATTGGCTCCGCGAAGAGCCGGTATGCTCTGGTCGATATGAAGATCTGTATTGCTCGTGAAGTTAGGATCCTGAGAAGCACTATGCTCCTCGAAACCGAATAAAACCTGATCGGCCTGGTAGCTTGCGAAATCGTTGTACAGGGTCCCCCCCATATTGATCATTGTTCCCGTGCCGAGCGACTGATAATTATTGTAATCCATCGAGTCAAAGCCGCAAGTGGCATACATTGAATAGGAGCTTGCCGATGTCCGGTAATTCCGTATCTGATTATTGTACATCACCACATCCGATCCACCCGTGAAGTAGAGGGTATAATTAGAACTCGTATTGACGGAATTATTGATAAAGTTGAATTTACCGGCCCCTGAAGCATATACCCCATAATCGGCTGTGCTGGAAATCATGTTGTTGTGAATTTCAGTCGGCAGGTTCGGATCATAATAGGAAGCCGAATTCAGACTACTCATATAAAGCGCATAATCACCTGAAATGATCGTGTTGTTGGTAAAACGAACATTCGCCATGTATACCGTATAAAGGCCATCAGCGTTTGTCTGGTTTCTTGTATTTTCAATGTAACAGTTGTCGATGGTGAGGCGGCTATTGTAGTAGGCATAAATTCCATAGTAATAAAAGGCCTCAACCCGCGTGTTCGTGATCTTATTTTCAAGAACGGCCAGGGAGGTACTTGCCCCGTTTAAACGGATACCATAGTACCCACCTGTAACATTTACACTATCAATATGATTGTAATTGCCATTATTGCCATATCCGGTAGCGGAGGTTTTAGAAGAGGAAAAAGCGATACCTGTTACTGCGGTTCCTGTTGCCGTGGTATTCACTTCCACGTTTACATTTCTGAATGCATTGGAGTCGGCCTGATTGGTAAACATCACCCCGATGCCATTGGTGGTGCCGGTGCCACGAATGGTCATGTCCCTGAATTCGACAAAATCGGCTCCATCCAGCATTACCGTGACAAAATCGGCCGTACTGGTTCCCGCATTGCTCAGGATAGTACTTCCTTTTCCTGCTCCGACAAAACGTACCGTATTTATGGAAGAGGAACCAACGATCCGGTTGATCTGAATTCTTTCGTTATACGTACCGGCCGCAACCATGAATTCAACAGCCTGACATACTCCTGCAGCGTTCAGATCGGCCACAGCACTACTAAAATCCGGATAATCAGCTCCGGTACCCCCTATCGTGTAGGTACCGTGTAAGCCGGGTTTTAGTCCTATTAATAAGGTATCGTTCTCATTGATGGTATCGTTGACACCATTAGGCTCTGAAGTCCATACTTTGATCCATTTGGTCACCCCGTCAGGAAAGCTTAAGGTACCCAGTGTAATTTGCGCTTCACTGGGACCGGCTCCATTGTTGGTATCCAGCATATTTTTGTAATGGATAAGGGATTGCAGGGTATCGTTGATGGACCAGTTCACTTTAACTGAATCGATCTGGTTGAGACCAAAATTTTTGATGGTAACTTTAACCGGATAAGTCCCCGCACAAAAGGCATACGGTTCATCGAGGCTCACTACGCCGGCATTGTCGTTACTCAGGTTTGCCTCCCAGATCACAATTTCACGAAAACTCGGATTGCTGGTTTGTCCGGCACCGGTCATTTGAAAAGACGTGAGGCGCATTCTTTTAGCTGTCACGGGAGAAAATGAATACGATTGAACGCAAACACCCGCTCCACCACTTATCTGTGCCGCGTTAACCCATGAACTGGTGGAAAAATCATAGACCTGAATGAGTCCTCCTGTAAGGTAACGACGATCCGTATAGCCATTATGGATATCAATTTTGTCGAAAGTCCGGGCTGTTGCCCATTCCCATTCAATCCAGTTATCACCCGGATTACTGCTCGGTGGATTAGAGGTGGAAATCCATACATCCTGAGTTCCACAGTTTCCATAATCGAGATCATTAAAATCCGATATGACTCCGGTACTCACATTGCTCGCGGAAATGGATGTTACCAATGGAGCCAGATTTACCTGGGCCTGTCCTTTTTGGGTAAAAGAAACGAGCAGAATTGCAGCAGCGATCACAATTTGACGAAGATCCCTGCGGGTGTATGCGTTTTTCATAGTACTCTATGTTTGGTCAGAACTTTAGACTGATATCCATAAAAGGGATACTGTCACCAAAGACAAACGCACGCATTTTCCTATGCAGACAAACAAAAAAAAATCGGGAACGTATTCGTACTCTGGCTTTCAAATGTAAAAATAATATTGAATAAAATAGGTAATTAATCGATTAACGACCATCAAGCACTAGTAACTCCGAAATTTACCCTACTCAATGTGTGGATATTTATTAATTTTTATGATTATATACACCTAGTTGTGCTAATTTTACCAGTCAAATATTCAAAATCAGGGAGTATGCCAAAGGTCTGTTTTTCTATCATCGGCTCCGTGTTCATCGTCCTTTCCGGGTTCGCCTACACGGGTTGTAAGCCTTCTGCGAACAAGCATACGCTTCGTGATAAAAAAGGACAACAGGATTCAGGTTTTGCTCCTCGCCATTTTTTGTTGAAAACGGACTATTCTGCAGTAACCGCCACCCAAATTCAAAAAGACGGGGTCCTTAGGCTGCAAAACCAGATTGATTCTCTGTGCCGTTATTATCTGAATAATGACAGTATATCAGGTATCTCTGTAGCCTATACCGATCTGCGATCCAATACAGGATTCACCCTGTACCCTCAGAAACGCTTTGTTCCCGCCTCCCTGCTTAAATTACCCATCCTGGTCGCCGCTTTTAAACTTGAGGAAGAAAAGCCGGGATCACTGAGTACCAGCATACCTGTTTATGAGGTACTGAATGATGTTATAGACAGAAATCTTGAGGAAAGCGAAACATTTCCTTTTCAGGCAAACAGGCAATATACCCTGAGGGAACTGGTTCAGATCATGATCAGCCATTCTGATAACCGGGCAACGCTAAGTGTGATGGAATTTCTTAACAAGCAATCTCCCGGCATTGTCGAACGCGTAGAAGCCGATCTTGAAGCAAGCATTCCTACAGGGGTCGACAACAATGCTGAAATCGTATACATCGGCCACTTTGCAAGCATGTTAAATGCTTTGTATTCCTGCGATTACCTGAGCCCCCTGCATTCGGCTGCCGCCCTGGAGATCTTGTGCATGAGCAGGTACCAGCGCGGGTTTCGAAAAAGCATTCCTGAGCACATACGTATTGCTCATAAATTCGGAGTGCGTTTTAATGTTTCCGAATTAAATCCGCTATTCCCGGTTCAATTGCATGAAGTAGCGCTGATCTACCATCCCTCAAATCCATTCATTCTTTCTGTAATGACCAAAGGCAGCCATGTAGAACCCCTTCGGGCGGCACTCCGCGAGATCGCGGCAACATGTTATAATGAGATCGATGTTTTATCGAATAGGCATTAAAAAAAATCCCGCGATTTACACCGCGGGATTTTACCAAGACAAACCATCAAACTCAATCTACATTGTCATGTAGAAAGCTGTTGTTCTTTCTGATTTCGGGGCGTTTTTCCTCGTCTTCAAAAAGGGAGTATTTTGAAATATTCTGTTCGGAAGATGGTTTAACCTCTTCAATATTCACTTTTCGGCGCTGGTAAGCGGGCTGATCGTGCAATTCATCCACCCCGTTCGGAGCGGTATAGGCTGTGTTCAAATTCCGTAATTGCTGCATTCTTTCTTTAATGCGACGAATACGTTCTGATTCCATCTCCTCTTCGGATACCGGCTCGGGTTGTTTTGTTTCGTCTTTGGCACTCAGGGTCTCCGCACCGTCAAAAAGGTCCCGGCTTTCTTTGATCTCTTCCTGCACCGGCTCAAGGGTCCCAACAATTTTATGGTTGTTTTCGCGGAAGGTATTCTCGCGTGATTCAAAGCCCGTAGCAATGATGGTCACCGAAAGTTTTTTACCCAGACTGTCGTCTTTGCAATAGCCCCATTTCAGGTTAGCTGTGCGCCCGGCCTGTTCCTGGAAAAACTCGTTCACCCTGGCTGCCTCTTCCATCAGGATCTCCTCGGTGCCGTAGGTGATGTTGAGCAGGATGTTTTTCGCGCCACGGATCTGGTTCTCGTCGAGCAAAGGCGATTCAAGTGCCTGTTGTGCGGCTTTAATGGCGCGATCGGCTCCTTCTGCAACTCCATTGCCCATAATGGCAACGCCGGAGTCGGTCATGGCGGTTTTTACATCGGCGAAATCCACGTTCATAATTCCTTTGAGCGTGATTATTTCAGCGATGCCTTTGGCGGCTATGGTCAACACGTTATCGGCATTACTGAATGCGTTGCTCAGCGATAAATTTCCATACATGTCTTTCAACTTGTCGTTGGAAATGATCAATATAGCATCCACACAGGCGCGGATCTCTTCCAGACCCTGCAGGGCTTGTTCAATACGTTTATTGCCTTCAAAAGCGAAAGGAGTCGTAACAATTGCCACGGTAAGTATGCCCAATTCCTTAGCGGTTTTGGCCACCACGGGAGCTGCACCTGTACCGGTTCCTCCACCGAGTCCGGCTGTTACAAAGAGCATTTTTGTATTCACTCCCAGTCGGTCGATAATATCTTCTATACTTTCCAAAGCAGCTTTTCTGCCGATCTCAGGTTCAGAACCGGCACCTAAACCTTCAGTTAGGGTATTGCCTATGGCTATTTTATTCGGAACCGGACTCAATTCCAAAGCCTGGGAGTCGGTATTGCAAACGAAAAAATCCACACCCGCAATCCCTTGCCGGAACATATGGTTAACCGCATTGCTGCCTCCGCCGCCCACTCCGATCACTTTAATGATCGAGCTGCGGTCTTTGGGAAGGTCCACAATAAATTTTGGTTCTCTATTCATGATAAACTCCTTTCTTATTTATAATCCTCAAAGTCACTATCGCTGCGCAACCAATCCTGCACAATGTTTTTGATCTTGTCGAGGAAATTTTTATTCTCCCGGTTCATGGTATCATCGATCGCTTCGGCCCGGTCTTTGGGTTTTTTACTCTGCCCTGAAGGCTGTACGTTTTTGTCGTCCTTGTCGTTCGATTTCAGCCCTTTGATAAGCAAGCCAATGGCGGTTGCATACATCGGACTTTTAACCTCTTCCACCATGCCTTTTGCCAGATGTTCATTTGGATAACCAATACGTGCATCCAGACCGGTGATGTATTCCACCAAATGGGTGAGGTGTTTTAATTGGGCACCTCCACCGGTAATAACGACACCACCTATGAGTTTCTTCTCCAGTCCGGAGTTTTTAATTTCACAGTATACCAGTTCAAAGATCTCTTCGATACGGGCCTGAATGATACGGGCCAGGTTTCTAACCCCGATCTCTTTTGGCTCACGTCCACGCAGACCGGGAATGGTGATGATCTCATTCTGTTTTGTTTCTTCAGCAAGGGCTGAACCGAATTTAATTTTTAACAACTCGGCATGGTCACGCATCACATTACATCCTTCACGGATATCTTCGGTAATCACATTTCCTCCGTATGGAATTACAGCTGTGTGGCGAATAATGCCCTCGTGGAAAATGGCGATATCGGTTGTACCACCACCTATATCCACCAGCACCACGCCCGCTTCCATTTCTTCACGACTTAATACCGCCTCAGCAGAAGCAAGGGGTTCTAAGATGAGGTTGAGCGTTTCCAATCCGCCCATGTCCACGCATTTGTAAATATTTTTTGCGGCATTGATGGATGCGGTGATCACGTGGAAATTTCCTTCCAGACGCACCCCGCTCATACCCACCGGATCTTTGATGCCGGGTTCATTATCGACCATATATTCCTGTGGAAGCACATGCAAGATGGCATCTCCGGGGGCGATCGCAAGTTTATGCATATCGGCCTCGAGCTTTTCAAGGTCACGCATGTCAATTTCTTTATCCACATCACTCCGGGTAATGATCCCGCGATGCTGGAGGCTGCGGATATGCTGTCCGGCTATTCCAACGTGCACCTGGCGGATATCCACTCCCGATTTTTCGGCAGCATCTTCCACTGCCTTTTTGATGGCTTCTACGGTCTTGTTGATATTGCTTACCACTCCACGGGAAACGCCGTGAGAATCAGCCTTACCCATTCCCAGCACATCTACTTTCCCGAATTCATTGTAACGCCCAACAATGGCGCAAACCTTGGTGGTTCCAATATCGAGTCCGACAACAATTTTAGCGTTATGCATAGTCATTCAATAATACTTTTTATATAGGCACCAATGTGCTCATTTTTCGCACACTACCTGACCACTGTACTTTAAATTAATCACTTTATAGGTCGACCAGCCTACCCGGTTCATGGCATGCTTGTAAAAAAGGCGCAGATTATGGAGCTTTTCCTCGAGTTTATCCGCTGTTCCCAAGAGGATACGCTGGTCTCCGACTTTAGGGATGAGAACGAACTCACCCTTTAGATTCACCTGTACTTCATCGATCTGCTGCCGCCAGAATTCTTCCTCATTTAAGGCCATCATCAACCCGAAAGCCTGCTTCAGGGTTTCTGATTTGATCGTATCATTTCCATCATAACCTTCAGAGATGGCACCGCGAAGCACCATAACCCGGGCCGTGTATTTGGAAGAAAGGGGCATCTTCCGGCCCTCTTTATCCACATAATACCCGGTACTGTTCTGCCTGAACACCCGGAATACGGGTTGCCTTTGTTCCACTTCAATGCTCAACACGCCGTCCATCTGGGTGTATACCTCGGCATTTCTGATATAGGGACTGCCCTCGAGGTCTGACTCCAACTTTCCTACGTCAAAAGTTGCCAGAGGCTTACCCTGTAAAGAAGAAACGTTTCCATCCTCAGTGATTATTTTGGCTATGTCTTCCCAGTCGGTAAAAAGCACCTCCATCTCGGGTTTCAAACGGATATCCACATTGATGCAGGCCATCTCTTTTTGCCTTTCGTTGGAAAATCCCAGCATAATAAAAACGCAGAGCAGCAAAAGGCCCCATATGGCTACTCGCGCTATTTTCAGGAGTCTTTGATGCTTCGGTTTCATTGCAGCACCTCCCTGATTTGCGGCACAAGACGATCAATGTCGCCGGCACCAAGTGTAACAATAAGTTTCGGCCGCTTAGCGCTTATCCATTTGAGCACTTCATCCGGTTCCAAAAGGAGTTTTTCCCTGCAGCTCAATTTTTCAAGAAGCGCCTGCGAATCGATGCCCTTGATAGGCCGTTCCCGGGCAGGATAGATGGGTAAAAGCAAACAGGTATCCAAGAGGCTCAGACTTTCCGCAAATCCATCCATAAAATCGCGTGTTCGGCTATACAAATGCGGCTGGAATATGCCACAAACAGGCTGATTTGGGAACAGTTCCTGTATGGATGAAATGCAGGCTTTTAATTCCTCAGGATGATGGGCATAGTCGTCGATAAAAGTTTGGGACTTTTCCTTTATGATGTACTCAAAGCGACGTTTTACTCCTTTAAAGGAGGCGAGTCCCTTGCTCAGATTTTCGCGGCTAACCCCCATGCTCAGGGCAATGGCAGAAGCAGCCACTGCATTTTCCATATTATGCCTTCCGGGCAAACCCAGGGTGAGTTCATCAATACGGGTATCATTGGTTACGAGATCGAACACATAATTTCCTCCAACGATGCGTATATTTTCCGCTCTGTATTCTCCTTGCCCTTCAACTGAATAGGAATAGTTTCTGGCCAGGCTCGAAAGTTCAAGTCCTTCTTTTTGCACCAGCAATCCGTCAGAAGGCAGGAGACGGGCAAAATCTTCGAAGCCTTTTCTGAATGCTTCGGATGTAGCATAAATATCCAGATGGTCAGCATCCACGGAAGTAATGATCGCCTTATTCGGCTGAAGCTGAAGAAAGGAACGGTCGAACTCGTCGGCCTCAACAACAACCGGTGCTGTATCCGCATTTTTCGCCTGCAAATAATTTGTTCCATAGTTGCCCGAGATACCTCCCAGAAAGGCAGTACAATCGATGCCTCCCTCGCGCAACAAATGGGCGAGCAGCGTGCTTGTGGTTGTTTTTCCATGCGTACCGGCAACGGCGAGGGTCATTCTCCCTTTGGTGATACGCCCCAGTACCTGTGCGCGTTTGAGCAATTCAACCCCTTTGCTTTTTAAATAGAGAAGCTGAGGGTGATCATCGGGAATGGCAGGGGTATACACCCATAATACGTCATCCGGATCTTTTTGGCTGATGGAATCGGGTATGGAAGATAATTTATCATCATACACCACCTCAATGCCCGACTCCTGCAGCTCTTCCAGCAAGGGCGACGGAGTTTTATCATACCCTGCTACCCGATATCCCAATGCATGGTAATACCTGGCAAGGGCACTCATGCCTATTCCGCCTATTCCGAGGAAATATACCGCTGCTATGGGACGCTCGTTATGCATGAATTAATGTTTCCATTTCTTTTCGTATCCGGCTCGCAGCATCGGCCACTCCAAGGCGAAGTATGGATGCGCTGAGTTGGGATTTAAGTTCGTTTTTACGCAATAGCGTAAGGGCTTCATCAACCAATATGGCAGAGGCCTCGCGATCTGCTACAGTAAGGGCGGCACCGGCTTTCACCAATACACGTGCATTTTTAGTCTGATGGTCTTCCGAAACGTAGGGCGAAGGTACCAGGATTACGGGCTTTCCAACCAAACATAGTTCAGAAATAGACAAAGCTCCGGCTCTGGAAATGATCACATCGGCAGCAGCATAAGCCAGATCCATACGTTGAATAAAAGGGGTAACATGAATACCGTCTCCGGCCATGGTAGTTGCCTTATCGGAATAAGTCTTTCCGGTTTGCCACAACAGCTGCACCCCCGCATCCCTGAACCGGTTAATGTGTTCGGCCAAGGCTTCGTTGATGCTCCGTGCGCCCAGGCTTCCGCCTATGGCTAATATGACCGGCCTTTCTGCGTCAAGTCCGAAATGGGCCAGAGCCTCCT
Organism: Bacteroidota bacterium; assembly: GCA_003531115.1. Classification (GTDB taxonomy): domain Bacteria; phylum Bacteroidota; class Bacteroidia; order UBA8524; family UBA8524; genus UBA8524. Next base: position 11,501 of record DQHT01000039.1, read on the forward strand.
CCTTTTTGCCCTTCCAGTTTACCATATCAGAGCGAACGGGATTACCGGTGAAGACGAGTTTATGTGCCGGGAAATAGGCATCCATACCATCATAAGCCACGCATATTTTTTTCGCCCTTCTGGCCAATATTTTATTGGTAACGCCGGCATAACTGTTTTGCTCCTGAATAAGGGTAGGTATTCCACTCAATTGTGCAGCCATCAGGAGAGGTCCGCTTGCATAACCTCCAACACCTACAACAATCTGCGGTTTAAATTCCCGGATAATGGCCATTGCCTGTATGTAACTTTGCAGGACTTTTAAGGGCAAAAGCAGGTTTTTAAGGTCTACTTTTCTTTGTATGCCCGCAATATTGAGCCCCCGGATAGGGTAACCGGCCTCAGGTACACGGGTCATTTCCATACGCCCTTTTGCCCCAACAAACAGGATCTCACAAGCCGGATATTCTTCCTTTATCTCATTGGCAATAGCAATGGCAGGAAATATATGTCCGCCCGTGCCTCCTCCGGATATGATGACTTTATGCAGGGACAAAATTCCCTCCTTTCTCTTTTCCTTTGTCTTCAGAAGCAAAACCATCCTCTTCTTCGGGTTCACTAAAGCGACTGACACTCAGAATGATCCCAATGGCAATGCTGGTAAACAAGGTAGAAGTACCACCCATGCTGATCAAGGGCAATGCGAGTCCGGTTACCGGAAAAATATTCACGGCCACGGCCATATTGATAAAGGCCTGGATAACCAGACTAAAGCTCAGCCCCACTGCCAGCAGGGCACCAAAGGCCTTGGGACTTCGAACTACAATACGAATCGATCGATAAAGTAAAAGGAGATAGAGCAAAATAAGCCCGACACCTCCCACCAAGCCATACTCTTCCAGAATGATGGCATAAATAAAATCAGAATAAGCTTCAGGCAGGAAATTTCTTTGAACGCTGTTGCCGGGTCCCTGACCCAGGAGGCCGCCTTTGGCTATGGCAATTTTTGCCTGGATGTTCTGGTAGCGGCCATTGATATTTTCCTCATCGCCCATAAAATTTTCGATACGCGATTTCCAGGTCGACAAACGGGCAATGCCGGCAATACTCTCTTCCGGCATTTTCATAACCAGGGTAGCAACAAGGGTAAAAAAGATAATACCCGAGGCCACCACGGCAAGAATAAATTTAAGGGGTATACGCCCTAAGAACATGAGCAATAAGCAGGTAGAAAACAAGACCAGTGCTGTTGACAAATTCGCCGGGGCTATCAATACACAGATACCTACTATGGCCCCCAACAATGGCAGGAAGGCAGACCGGGCAATATGTATGGTATCCTGGCGTTTCGACAGAAACCTGGCGAGGTACATGATCAGGGCAAGTTTTGCCAGGTCGGAGGTTTGGAAAGTCAAGCCTGTTCCCGGTATTTCCATCCAGCGAACGGCATTGTTGATCTCAACCCCAAAAAACAGCGTATACACCAGCAATGGATAGGACAGGTAGAGCAACATTTGCGATATCCGCGAATAGTACCTGTAATCTAGCATGTGTGCCAACCACATCATGCCAAGACCCATTCCGATAAAAAGCAGCTGTTTAAACAGGTAAAACTCGGTATTCCCGCCCTTTTGTTTAAAAGCGAGAGAGCCGGTTGAACTGTACACTGCGAGCAGGCTCACAAGCGACAGCATCACAACGACACCCCATATTACAGGATCACCTTTTACCTTTTTAAGCAGCCAGTTCATTCTACAGGTTCCTTACAAATTTTTTAAACTGACGTCCTCGGTCCTCATAGTTTTCAAAGAGGTCGAAACTCGCACAGGCCGGCGAAAGCAAAACGGCTTCTTCCTTGTTTGCCATGTGATAAGCCACATTCACCGCTTCCTGCATGGAGGTGGTATTGAGGATCATATCGACATCTTTGGAAAATGCTTCATGGATCTTCCGGTTATCAAGACCGAGGCAAACGATAAGGCGTACCCGGTCTTTTACCAGCTGTTTGAGTATGGAATAATCATTCCCTTTGTCTACTCCTCCTGCGATCCAAATAACTGGACGGTCCATACTCTCCAGCGCGAACCAGGAAGAATTGACATTGGTTGCTTTGGAGTCGTTGATGAACTCGATGCCTTTTACTTTTCCGATGGATTCCAGCCTGTGTTCTACATTCTGGAAGTCGGACAAACTTTCACGGATAACTTCCTTGCGGATATTAAACGCATTCGCAATGACTGCCGCAGCCATGGAATTGTAGGCGTTGTGTTTGCCTCTGAGGGATAGTTCCTGTATTGCCATTGTAAATTTGATTTCTTCGTTTTCGTTCATGATGATGTTGATTTGTCCTTCCTCCACCCAGGCTCCGGGTACTTGTTTTGGAGCATCGATGGTGAAAGGTATTTTGTGGGATGGGATGTCCAGTTTTGCCATCCATTCCATAGTGATGGGATCGTCGCCGCTGTACACAAAAAGGTCGTTGGGCCGCTGATTCTGCGTGATGCGGAACTTGGAGCGGATATAGTTGTCAAGCTGGTAATCGTAACGGTCAAGGTGATCGGGGGTGATATTGCAGAGTATAGCTGCATCAAAGCGGCATGCATAACATCCATCCAACTGAAAGCTACTTAGTTCGAGCACATAATAATCGTGCTGCTCCCTGGCTACCTGGCGGGCGAAACTTTTGCCGATATTTCCTCCCAGGCCCGTATTTAATCCGGCTTTTTGGAAAATATGGTAGACCAGCGAGGTGGTGGTCGTTTTGCCGTTGGTGCCGGTAATAG
>DQHT01000044.1 GCA_003531115.1 Bacteroidota bacterium
CAAAAGTTATGGATATGATGGCTTTTAAGGACCTGACGAAGAATACGTAATTCAAAAAAACCCGTGTATATTGTAGGCCATTGAATGGGTTATTCACCCGAACCTGCACCGAATAATGAACCTATGACCAGGAACCCGGAACAAATTCAAGCGCTACTCGATAAGTTGGAGTTGCTATTGACCAAACAAAATGCCTTTTCACGGGAAATCAATGATCTGCGTACGGAAATCGAAAAAATAAAGGCGGAAGATCCTGATAATGCCGATGTCAATCTAAACCCTCAAACCCTGGAGCGTCACCCTGAGCAGGCAAACGACTTTTCAGAGTTTGCAGAATCTTCACGCCGTGTCGAAGGGCCAAAACCCCCTGCCCCCAGAAGCGAGACTTCACCCCCGATTTCCCTCTCATCAAGGGGAAACCTGGAAAAATACATCGGCGAAAACCTCAGCAACAAGATCGGCATCATCATCACCATCCTCGGGGTAGCCATCGGTGCCAAATACGCTATTGATCATCAATTGATCAGTCCGCTGGCGCGTATCATTTCCGGCTATGTGTTTGGCCTCGGACTAATGGGTTTTGCCCTGAAGCTCAAAAAGAACTATACCAATTTTAGTTCGGTGCTCTTGAGCGGATCCATGGCCATTTTGTATTTTATCACCTACCTGGCCTATACGCTCTACGGATTGATCCCCCAGGTTCCGGCCTTTGTGATGATGCTTGTTTTTACCGTATTTACCGTTGCAGCGGCCATCAATTATAACCGGCAGGTGATCGCGCATATCGGACTGGTGGGTGCCTATGCCATCCCCTATCTGCTTAGCGACGGGTCGGGTAAGGTGGTCATTTTGTTTAGCTACATGTCCATTATCAATGCGGGGATCCTGGTCATATCTTTTAAAAAGTACTGGAAACCGCTTTATTATTCTTCTTTCGGAATTAGCTGGTTCATTTTTTTGGTCTGGTACCTGTTCAACTATCAAACCGACCTCCATTTTGTACAAGCACTGGTATTTCTATCCGTGTTTTTTGTCACCTTTTACGTGAGTTTCCTCTCCTATAAACTCCTCCATAAAGAGACCTTTAAAACCTCGAACATCATCCTGCTGCTGGGCAATGCCTTTATTTTTTACGGTATCGGTTATGCCATTTTGGACCGACATGAAACGGGTGAACACCTTCTGGGACTATTTACCTTATGGAATGCCCTGGTGCATTTTGTAGTGAGTTTTATCGTCTTTCGCCAAAAACTCGCCGACCGGAATCTGTTTTACCTACTCAGCGGATTGGTGGTGGTCTTTATTACCATGGCGGTTCCCATTCAACTGGATGGCAACTGGGTTACTTTGTTATGGACAGGTGAGGCTGCGCTCTTATATTGGATTGGCAAAACAAGGCAGGCTCCGGTTTATGAAAAACTTGCCTATCCTTTAATGATCCTGGCTTTTGGGAGCATGCTTCAGGATTGGCTGAGTGGGTATGAACACTATGTACCCGGATTGGATAAAAGCTATATCACCCCCTTGTTCAATACACATTTCCTCAGCTCCCTTTTGTTTATTGGGGCATTCGGATTTATCGCCATGTTGGAGCGCAATAAAGAATATCCTTCAAGGTTCAGGGCAGACCAGGATATATCGAAGATCATTTCCTTTCTGATCCCGGTGATCTTTCTTTTTTCCATTTATATGGCCTTCCGTATGGAGATCGGGAATTACTGGTACCAGGTTTACAAAGATTCCGGGCAACGGCATCTTCTGGAAGATGTATTTCCGGGATATCATCTGAATGAGGACATACTCAAATTTAAAACGATCTGGCTGATCAACTATTCTCTGTTTTTTGTTTCCCTGCTTGCATTTTTAAGTATGAGGAAGTTTAAGGAACAGGGACCTGCCGTGCTTATCCCGGTCTTATTGGCTTTTGGAATCGGGGTGTTTTTGATACAGGGTCTATATGTCCTGGGTGAATTGCGATCCAGTTATCTCGACCAATCAGCCACCCGCTTTCATGAGGCCGGTATATTCCATATAGGCATCCGCTATGTATCCCTTGGCTTTGTGGCCATGGCACTGGTGGCTGCTTCGAAATGGATAAAGCTGAGATCCTATAAAGAAGAACTTATCATTCCCTTTGACATTTTCCTGCATACTGTTCTGATCTGGCTGGCCAGCAATGAGCTCATACATTGGATGGATATGGCAGGCATGCATGCGAATAAATTGGGATTGAGCATCCTCTGGGGTAGCTATTCGCTTCTGCTTATTTCGCTGGGTATATGGAAGCGGAAAATACATTTGCGCCTGGCAGCAATCTTTTTGTTTGCCGTTACGCTGATTAAATTGTTTTTCTACGATATTTCCCACCTCGATACCATAGCGAAAACGGTTGTGTTTGTGTCCCTGGGAATTTTATTGCTGGTCATTTCGTTTTTGTATAACAAGTATAAAAATAGCATTGGTGGTGATGAAGCTTAGTAGAAGGTGCACGCGGCAGGGTACAGGAGGCAGGCTGAAAGGTGCTTCAGTTGTATGTCAGTGCCTGAACCCTGGACCCTGAACCCAGAACCCCCGACTTCCGGTTATAAACAAATCATTGAATTAAAAAATTACTAAATTTAGAACCTTAATATCAGTACGATGAACCTCAAACCCTTCCATGCCCTGATTGCCATCTCATTGCTTATTGGTGTCGCCTCCTGCTCAGATTCTAAATTAGATCAAAAAGGATTTCCTGTTTCTTCGGATGTGAATGATGATGACGAAGTTTCAGAAGACGGACTGGCGAAAGACTCGCTCAAATTTGACACAAAACCCAGCGAGGTGATGTTGACCGGCTATGGGCATATTCGTTTGCTCAGTATCTATAAAGTCAATAAAAGTAAGAGGGGGATCCCTTTTATTGGTTCGAACAATTCGTATTCCGGCTACTACAACGATGATATTGGCGATGGCAACCATTGGCATGGACACTATCTGCCGGGATTGGAGACCGCCTATGGATACAATATGGTCAATGTTTCTCATTATGATATCCAAAAAGATCTGCAGACCCGTTTTTTTGAAAAGCCTGTTTTGATCCGAACCCTCTATTATCCATCAGAGATTCAGGATACGTTGTACAAACAACCGGTCCAGCGCAATTATTTTATGGTTTCGGTTTATGATGAAGACAGCAACAAAGACGGTTTCATCAACCTCGGCGACCTGAGGCGCTTTTATCTGTTCGATCTGGAAGGAAAAAAACAAAAGGCCATCCTTCCCACAGATTATTCAGTACAAAAATCAGAATACGACGCCATCAACGACCTCATGTATGTATTTGCCCAGCTTGACATGAATAAAAACGGACAGATCGATGAGGGGGAAGAGACGCATGTCTTTTGGGTGGACTTAAAAAATCCGGATCGGGTGGGAAGAATGTATTAAGCTAAGAAAGGAGGAAGCAGGCCGGTAAGGAGGTATGGAAGTAGGGAGGATAAAAAGCGGAAAACTGAAAGCTTGGTACTAACTACTAAACCAATTTCTAAACCTCTATTCCTTAGGATGTAACGCCCTCTTAGTTAAAGAAATACCAAATACTCCTTATTATCTGGTAACTTTGTATGGAACGGCAGGAAAACAGTCTGCTCGAATCGCTTCCCTAATCTTCCCAAATACACGGAACATGGTACTGTATATCAAATACATGGTGAGTTTGCGTTGTAAGATGGTTGTGAAGGATGAACTACAAAGGCTTGGACTCACTTATGTACTGGTCGATCTCGGAAAAATCGAGATTCTGGAAGACATTACCGAAAAACAGCGCGAGTTATTAAAGAGAAATTTGTTGCATTCCGGTCTGGAATTGCTCGACGATAAACGGGCCATATTGATCGAACGTATCAAAAATGCCATTGTTGAAATGATCCATTACCAGGATGAGATTCCCAAGATTAATTTTTCAGATTACCTAAGCGAAAAACTGGGCCATGACTATACCTATCTGGCCAATATTTTCTCGGAGGTAAAGGGCATCACCATTCAACAATATATCATCACGCACAAAATTGAAAAGGTTAAAGAGTTGTTATTGTATGATGAACTTAATTTAAGTGAAATTGCTGATAAACTTCATTATAGCAGCAGCGCCCATCTCTCCAATCAATTCAAAAAGATAACCGGTCTCACCCCCTCTTACTTCAAGCAATTAAAGCACAAACGCATGGGAAACCTAGAGAACATGTGAATTGTGTAAGTTAAAATTCTTTTTGTGTAACTGTATTCATTACTGGACATATGACCTTTGTTCCGTAATAATTTACTTACACGAAAATGGGATGCAAATCAATTTCACCAGTTATTAAGGATACCAATCTGCCGAGGCAGAAGCCGTATTCTAAATTTTTTAAACTTACCCTACTCCTCGCCTTTTTGCCCATCTTTTTGTGGCAATGTAAGAAAGACGACTTCAAAGACGAAACCAAAGCGCTTTGTCCTGTTGTTCTTTCTACCGATCCAACTAACGGCGAAACCAATGTAGTAGTTAACAAACAGATCTCCGCTACTTTTAATGTAATAATGGATTCAACAACCATTAATGCTTCAACATTCGAAGTGATGCAGGGAGCCGACCAGGTATTTGGAACCGTGACGTATTCTGGCTATACCGCCTATTTTACGCCCAGCTTAAACCTGAAAGGCAATACTGTTTATTCAGCGCGAATCACCACAGGCGCTCATGACCCGGCAGAAAATGCGCTGGAAGAAGATTATAACTGGACCTTTACGACCGGCATTGTTGCCGATACGACCCGTCCTATCGTGATCCTTACCGATCCTTTTAACGGAGAAAACAATGTGGCACTGAACAAGGTGATCACGGCGACTTTCAACGAAGCCATGAACGCAACCAGCCTCAATGGCGCAACGTTCCTGCTGAAACAAGGTACCACCTCCATTACAGGAGCGGTGACCTACAGCAATTTGGTAGCCTCCTTTGATCCGACTGTAGACCTTAACCCGGGAACGGTTTATTCCTGCGTCAGTTGCGCCTGTGGTAATGGTACAGGAATAAACCGTTCCCGGGTTAA
>DQHT01000122.1 GCA_003531115.1 Bacteroidota bacterium
TGGCGCACCAAGGGCGCAAAGGCGCCGAGGGTGTTGTATGAGGACGAATAGCTTACGCGCGCTTATTTGAGATAGTCGCGTAGCTTGTGGTATTTATGGACGAAAATGGCTGAGAGTAAATTAAACTTTTCTGCGCCTTTGCGCCATTGCGTCTAATACGTGCGCGTCAGCCTGGGCTAGGTGGTGATTTCCCCGATTAGCGAAGTAGTCGTGCTACTCAGGATTTTCACATTCACATAATCCCCTTTTTGATGCACCCCGTCTTTGGGGAATACACAGAGCATGTTTTGATCGTTGCGGCCTTTGTAATCGGTTTTGGACTTTTTCGAATCGCCTTCTATCAATACTTTACAGGTACGGCCAACAAAGGAGGCGTTTTTCGTCCGGGAGATCTCGTGCTGCACATCGATAATTTCCTGGAGGCGGCGCTTTTTGACCTCTTCAGGGATATCATCAGGATACCTTCTGGCAGCCAGGGTTCCGGGCCTTTCGCTGTACATGTACATATAGGAAAAGTCGAACTTACAGAGCTCCATCAGTGATAGGGTATCCTGGTGTTCTCCTTCGGTTTCGGAACAGAATCCGGCTATGATATCGCAGGTGATGCCGCAATCCGGTATAACTTCTCGAATACGATTAACGCGTTCCAGGTACCATTCACGGTCGTAGGTGCGGTTCATGAGTTTGAGTATGCGGCTATTACCACTTTGGGCGGGGAGATGGATGTAGTTGCATACATTCTCGTATTTGGCCATGGTATACAACACCTCATCGGTAATGTCTTTGGGATGGGAAGTCGAAAAACGCACCCGCAAAGAGGGATCCACTTGAGCCGTCATTTCAAGTAATCCGGCGAAGTTTACTTGCTCGGAACCGTCTTCCGAGGTCCATTTATAAGAATCCACATTTTGGCCCAATAAGGTCACCTCTTTATAGCCTTGTGCAACAAGCTCTTTTGCTTCATGGATGATGGAATGCGGGTCACGGCTTCTTTCGCGTCCGCGGGTAAAGGGCACCACACAGAAGGAGCACATATTGTCGCAGCCCCGCATGATAGAGATAAAGGCATTGATCCCGTTGCTGTTTAAGCGGATAGGCGCTATTTCGGCATAGGTCTCTTCGCGCGACAAAAGCACATTCACAGCCTTATGTCCGTCTTCGACCTGAGCCAATAAGTTTGGCAGGTCGCGGTAGGCATCCGGACCCACTACCAGATCGACCAGCCTTTCCTGATCCAGCAGTTTGGTTTTAAGTCGTTCGGCCATACAGCCAAGTACCCCGACAATCAGTCCGGGTTTATGTTTTTTACTGGCTTTTAAAGCAGTGAGGCGGTGCCAGATCTTATCCTCCGCATTTTCTCGAATCGCACAGGTATTGAGAAAAACCACATCCGCATCTTTTTCCTGCTCCTGGTTTTGGTACCCGTTTTCCTGCAGGATCGAAGCAATAACCTCCGAATCCGCCAGGTTCATGGCGCATCCGTAGGATTCAATGTACAAACGTTTGGTCTTCGATCTGGGCGAAAGGGTAAGGGTTTCCATACTTGCTGCAAAGATAAGGAAAAGTAGGGAGGTAGGGAGGACTTGGAGACTTGGGGACTGGGAGACTGGGAGACTGGGAGNNATCCAGAGCTTGCCGAAGGATAGGCTAAGCAGATACCCGGATTTTTGCAGCCAATAATTATGGCAGGATTTGAAGACAGAAGAGAGGCAGGAAGATTACCCTGACTTTTTAGCTTTTTTAAACGTATATCCTAACCCAAACCTGTAATTCGGACGAAAGGTTCGTCCCCAAAGGTCAAGATTAAAATCAGCCCCAGCATAAATATAGCCTGAGTATTTTTTATAAGTCCAGTCAGCGCTCATTCCAATAAACTGGCGTATCTGCAACGCATTCTCATCAATTTCGCGCAGTTCAAGCGAGTACATTCCTTTATAGGGGTAAGGTACATAAGGAGCCCGGATCCTGTATAAGTCGATCGCCGATTGCGAGAGTATGGAAAAGGATTTAAAGAGGGCATCCGCTTTTTTAGAGTCCCAAAAGGTGTATTGATAGATATAACCAAGTCCGAAGCCCCTTATTTCGGCTTTTCGATCTACGATATAGACCACCTGTCCCTGAACGCGCGTATAGGTTGGCTTTTCGGTATACCAATAGTTTCCGGTGAATAGCTGGAGTACGATGCCTTTTTTTCGTTTTCCTTTTTGGAAATCGAGTTGTAAGTCTAAACCGATCAAACTCGGACGAGCAGGATTTGTTCGATAGGCTTCATATTCATAATAGTACGGCTTGAGATCCAATTGAAGATTACTGGTATATACCCCAAATTTGAATTCAGCCTGTGCTGTAATCATACAGGGCAACAGGAAAAAGATGAAAAATAAGGGTTTCCCGATCATCCCTTGCAATTACGTGATTTAATCATTTACTTACCAAGGTGTATTTAAGAATTCTGGCCTTTAGTCTCATTATTATAAGTCTTGCATGTTCCAAAGAAAATGTACGAACCGAGCTTGACGATGCCATAGGTGTTGTGCCTGAAATTACACGAATCGATACTGGGTTTGAGCCCTCTCAAATTTATGATACCCGTTATGGATGGATCTTTATAAGTGATAAGGCCGGAAGTTTTACCCGTTGGGATAAAAATTTGGTGATTAATGGGGCTGTACCCATGAATGGTCCTCAGGAAGCGTTCGTTAACCGGCTTATAACAGAAACACCTTCCGGACAACTTTACCGGGTTTTTGTTGATAACGGAAATCAAATGCTCCTGGAAAACCTCGATCCAAATGGAAACAACCTTGCACTGTCTATGCTGCTTGACACCTTAAGAGGGGGGAGAATTAGCGATGTTTGGGCGGAAAACGACTCACTCCTTTTTATCACTTTTACCCATAAAGTCTCCAATTCGAATGATATCCATTCGTTTATCTATTCCTATAATCTGATAAGCAAGGAAATTAAAAAATGCCATGAATTTAGTGAGATGATCGTTTGTTTGGCTTTTACGGGAAACAAAGAAACAGGATACTGGATGATGCTTTTCTGGCAAACGAAACCGAATAATAAATTGGCACAGGGTTCTGTTTTTAGCTTTGATACTTCCTGGAATGTACGTCATGAATTTCAATTTTCTGATATGAGTTATGGGGATTTTTATTCCAACAGAAATGGCGCTATTGTGATGAACGGCGACGGAACCGCTGATATTTTTTATCCAACAGAAGGCTTTGTAATGTGGCAAGGAGCCTATTATGGTTTGACGCATTTTAAGTTAGACCCGGGAGGACAAGTAGTAAATCAAATATTTTACCCCGAATTGTATGGTCATGCGATTAAAGATATTATTATCAAAGATCAAAATGTTCATGTTCTGAGCCATGAAACAAATGGTTCGAATTTGACCCACCATTTGTCTATAAGTTCATTTCAATTAGATGGCAGATTAAGTTTTTTTAAATATTTAAGAAATACAGTTGGCCCCTGGTCATTTGCCGCCATTCTTGAAGCAGAAGGAGATCATGCTACTATTGTTGCCTATGAAAAGAAGAATTCCAGTTTAATGAAAATTAGCTTCTAGCTATGAGACTGGAAGACGGGGAATTTGGTACGAATTTCACCCAGTCTTGTCCGCCCTATTAAACGTATACCCCAAGCCAAAGCGGTAATTCGGACGAAAGGTATGTTGCCAAAGGTCAAAATTGAATTCAACCCCGCCATAAAAATATCCCGAGGATTTACGGACTGTCCAATCGCTGTTTATCCCGACAAATTGGCGAAGCTGCATGGCGTTAGAGTTGATTTCATTCAATTCCAATTCATACATTCCCGGATAGGGCGCTTTAACAAGGGGTGCCTGAAGCCGGTAAAAGTCGGCAACTACTTGCATCATAAAATGGAGATCCTTAATAAGCATATTTTTCGACTCGAGATTTAAAACATGGCGCTGAAATACATAGCCCAGACCTATGCCGTGCAGATTTGCCGTTCTTTCAACCACATGTATAACCTGCCCTTGATAACGGGCATATGTTGGTTTTTCGGTGTACCAGTATTGGCCGGTGAAAGCCTGTAAAAGAAGCCCACTTTGGTTTTTTCCTTTCACGATATCCAGTTGCAGGTCGATTCCAACTAATGACGGGCGCCATGGATGTGTCCGGTAGGCTTCATGTCCATTGTATTTAAAATCTAAATCGAGTTGAAGATTACTGGAATATAGACCCACTTTAAATTTTGTCTGAGCGATCAGCGAAAAGGGTAGTGTCAGTAGAAAGAAAAAGAGAGCTTTCCTTATCATGTCTTGCAATTACGTGAATTTTTCTATTTCTTTCCACTGTGAAATTCGGATTTCTATCCTGTGCCGTACTTGGAATGTTCTTTTTGGGGTGCCAAAAGGAGGACGTGAAAACCGAAATTATCGATGAGATCGGTGTTGTTCCGATTGTTCAGGAGTTGGACTCAGGAATTGTCCCCTACCAAATGTTTGCCTCCAGTCACGGAACCATATTGTTTCAGGAAGACGACCCGAATATGCTGAACTTAAATCAGGAATATCGGGTTCAGACAAGTGGAAATTTAAATGGTGAAGCAAGTTGGTTAAGAAATAGAGCAATAACTGAAACACCTTCCGGCAGACTCTTTCACGCTTTTAGTCCTTCTCCTGGTGATCAGCTTTTATTAGAGGAAATTGATCCGGGAGGGAATAATCTGTCATTGATTATGTTAAAGTCAGGATTTAAGGAATTAAGAGTTTTGGCCCTGGTTGCAATGGATGAAAATCGAATCTTAATCCACTTGATCCACGGAAATTCTGGTAATCAGTATAGCACCTATATTTATGAATATAACCTTCTGACTCGGGAATTGGTATTGCATTATTCTAATCCGGAACTTCTCCAGTTCAGGGCGTATGAAAAGAGCTCTGATGGGGGCCACTGGCTTATGGGTTATTGGAAAACCAAATCCAGTAATCAAGGACCCCAAGGATCCGTTTTTTATTTTGACTCAAGCTGGAATTTGGTTAAGGAGTTTATGTTTTCAGATATGGGCTATGGTGCCTATTATAATAACCGCCTTGGACTAATTCGTACTGGTAAACCAGGTGAAGTTAATGTTTTTTACCCGGTTCAGGGTTCAGTTCCCGGACATGGTGTTGTTTTTGGTTTGGGCTATTTTAGGTTAAATACGGCAGGCGAGGTCCTCAGTCAAGATTTCTATTTGGGCTTATATGGTCATGAAATTAGTGATATCTGGTATTTGGATGGAACTGTAAATGTTTTAAGTAAAGAGTTATGGGGAGTGAATGTAACCCATTCCATGGCCTTGACACGATTTAAGGAAGATGGCAGTGTAGTTTCATCGAAGTTCATTCGTAATACATCAAATTACTACGGCTTCTGTGCACTTGCGGATATGAATAATGGTAAAGCCAAAGTCCTTACAGTAGATTCAAAGTCTGGGAAAATGATTCTGTTAAACTTCTAGCTTTTTTTGGCATAATAAATGTCTATACATGAATTGTAATAACATTTACCAAGATGGAAACAATCATTCATCGCGCCAGCAGCAGGGGACATGCCAACCACGGATGGTTGGATGCCCGACACACCTTTTCATTTGCTTCCTACATGAACCGCGAACGGATGCATTTCGGTGCCTTGCGGGTATTGAACGACGATACCGTACAAGGCGGTATGGGCTTCGGGATGCACCCGCACGACAATATGGAAATTGTGACCATTCCGCTTAAAGGAGCCTTGGAACATAAGGATACCACGGGTAGAAGTGGTGTGATCCGGGCGGGTGATGTGCAGATTATGAGCGCAGGAAAAGGCCTCTACCATTCTGAATTTAACCATTATAAAGACCAGGCGGGTAACTTGTTGCAAATCTGGGTATTCCCCAAAGAACGGGATATCGACCCACGCTATGATCAAAAAACCTTTGACAAAACGGCTCGTATAAATACCTGGCAAACTGTGGTAGCACCCGATAACAAGGATGCGCTCTGGATCAACCAGGATGCCTGGTTCCATCTGACAGACCTCGAAAAAGGAAAGGCGATAAGCTATACCAAACAAAAACCTGATTCCGTGCTCTATCTCTTCGTCATCGAAGGCAGTGTGAAACTGGCCGACGAAATCCTCGAGCGCCGGGATGGAGCTGGAATTACCGGGGGAGATGGAATTACACTAACCGCGGAATTGGATGCGGAGCTATTGCTGATGGAAATACCGGGGATTTTGGACCATAGACCATAGACCATAGACCATGGACCATAGCATTGAATGTTCAAGTCTCACTATCTCACCATCTCACCATCTCACCATCAAAAATCATCCGCCTACGCTCATTAAACTTCAGCTAAACCGAATGAAGTCGATGAGCCTCGGCGGACACCGTAAATCATAAATCACAAATCATAAATCAAAAATAGTATGACCACACAAACTCAGAGCTTATGGACGATCGATCCCGCTCACAGCGAAATTCAATTCAAAGTAAAACACCTTGTCATTTCTACCGTTACCGGCTATTTCCGCAGCTTCGAAGGAAGTGTGGAAAGCAATAACGACGAATTCGAAGGAGCCCGCATTCGTTTTAGCGCCGATGTGAACAGCATCGATACGAATAACGAACAACGCGATGGCCACCTTAAATCCGATGACTTCTTTGGTGCAGCCCAGTTTCCTCACCTTCAGTTTGAATCAACTTCCTTTAAAAAACTCAGCGGCGATGCCTATGAATTAAAAGGAACCATCACCCTGAAAGGGGTGAGCAAAGAAATTACCCTGTCCGTTGAATTAGGCGGAATGGCAGTTGATCCTTATGGAAACCAGAAAGCAGGATTTGAAATTAACGGAAAACTCAATCGTAAAGATTTTGGTCTCAACTGGGACGCCGTTACAGAAGCAGGCGGCATCGTGGTGAGCGACGAGGTACGCCTTCATCTGAATGTTCAGATCAATAAACAAGCCTAGTTTCATTTTTCGGTGTGTTTAAAGGTCGGCACGAAATGTGTCGGCCTTTTTTTACTAATCTTGCATACATGGTTTATTTTCAGGTTTACAGCAAATTACCGGAACTTACCGAAGACATGATCTCCCGGATTCCGGAACACCGTCAAAAGGTCGATCGCCTCCTTGCCCTCGGCCGAATTGTTTCCTACAGCGTTTCCTTTGAGCGTGATGCGCTTTGGATGACCGTTTACGCGGCAAATGAAATGGCCGTTATGGACATTCTGGCCGACCTGCCACTGAATGAGCTGTTAAATCCGAAAATTACACCGCTTATGTTTCACCTCTCCCCGGATATGGTCACCACCCCGTCCTGGAATTAATACGTTCCTATGAATAAATGGTTACGCAGCGGTTCGTGGAACATGGACGGCATTCTTTTTTTATTCCGCGCACTAACAGGAGCCACCATGGCTTTTGGTCACGGATTGGGGAAATTTCAGAAGCTTATGGCAGGGGGAGAAATAAAATTTTATTCCTTCCTGGGCATGGGACCGGAAATTTCATTGGTTCTTGCCGTTGGTGCCGAATTTTTTGCCGCCATCTTCCTGATCCTGGGATTATGGACACGCTTCAGCCTGGTCCCGCTCATTATTACCATGGGTGTAGCGGCTTTTGTGGTGCATAATGGCGACCCCTTTAATAAAATGGAAATGGCCCTGCTTTATTTTGCTTCCTACTTGCTCTTGTTGTTTACGGGTCCGGGTAAATATTCGCTCGACAGCCTCATCGCCTCCAAAAAGTAGGAGAGAGCTCAAATATTCCAATACTTTTGCAGGGTGTCGCGCCAGCTCGTTTACAAATTCCTGTTTTGGATCCCTGCACTGCTGCTTTTGGAAGAGGCTTTACGCTATGCCGGCAGGCCGGGTGATTTTATTGGTTATGTAGCGGCAGGAGAATATGCGTTGCATGGAAAAGACCTCTACAGCCATTGGCTCAATACCTGGCCGCCTTTGTTTTCTGTGTTTTGTATCCCGATTTACTGGCTCGACAGTTTCTCCCCCTTCCTGGCCCGCGCGCTCTGGCAATTAGGGAGCTTATGGGCATTCTATCATACAGCAAAACGGATCCTGTTTCTGCTTTTTGACAAAAAACTCAGCTTTTACCTCTGGCAACCCCTTTTTCTGCTGCCATTCCTGCTGTCGTTTAAATATTTGCTCGATAACCTGGCCAACATACAGATCAATATATTCATGTTGCTGCTCTGCGTGGAGGCAGTCTATCAGCTACAGACCAAAAAACGTCCTGTTTTGGCTGCCTTGTTTATGGCTTTAACCCTGTCATTAAAAGTATATACGCTCTTCTTTTTTGTCTGGTTTATCCTCATCCGGCAATGGAAAATGGTACTTTATACCCTTGTTTTTTGTGTCCTTTTAACGCTTCCTTGCTTCCTTGTTTATGGAATGGATCAAACCCTGCTGTACTTCAGCCACTGGTGGACAGAAATCGCCCAGGCCTTTCCGATGATCCATCATAAAAACCAAAGCTTTTTTGCAGCTATTTGGCGGCTTACGGTTCCTGTCGACGCGGGTTTGGAGATTCCTACGCACCTTTTTCATTTAAGTATGGATGAAGCGAAAAAAGTGGTTTATCTGATCGTTCTTTTGGCCGGGGTTTATCCTGCCTGGTTGATCTGGAAAAAACCGGAGGGAGAAAAAAACCTCTTATTTGCCATGCCCCTCTTTCTGGCACTTATCCCGCTGCTTTCGCCCCTGGCCTGGAAAGCCTATTTTATCTTTTTGAGTCCGGCCTTATTTCAGCTCTCTTCTTTTTACCTGGATGGTTTATTGAGTAAATGGGAAAAAGGTGTTTTTTGGATTTCCTGCGCCTTGTTGATCCTCAGTTCCGAGATCTTTATCGGTCCATACCTTTCCGACCTGGCTGAGTTATTTTCCCTGATCACCCTCGGCGCCATCGGGATCGTTTTTCTTTCTGTGTACCGGCTTCATCGTCAATACACATAAAACCCTTATTTTTCCGCCATGAAAAAGGTTTTGATCACAGGCAGCAACGGTTTACTCGGACAAAAACTCAGCGACCTCTATCTCACGCTTCCCGATTGCAGCTTCCTGGCCACTGGTACCGGCATGAACAGGCATCCTGCGGGTGACAAGGTTCCCTACCAAACGCTTGATATACGGGATGCCAAAGCAGTGATGGACCTTTTTATGGAATTTCGTCCCGACTGCGTTATCCATACCGCAGCCATGACCAATGTGGACCAGTGCGAATCCGAAAAAGAAGCCTGCTGGGATTTAAATGTGCATGCTGTTGCATCCATCGTCGATGCCTGCAATACAGTGAATGCCCACCTCATCCACCTGTCGACCGATTTTATTTTTGACGGAAAAGCAGGCCCGTATAGTGAAACCGCCATGCCCAATCCGATCAGCTACTACGGCGAATCCAAACTGGCAGGGGAGAAACTGGTTCAGGAAAAAGCGCAAAATTGGGCGATCGTTAGAACCGTTCTGGTGTATGGCATAGTAAACGACATGAGCCGGAGCAATATCGTGCTGTGGGCCAAAGGAGCCTTAGAAGCGGGTAAGGCAATCAACGTGGTGACCGACCAGTTTCGCTCCCCAACCCTGGCCGAAGATCTGGCCATGGGCTGCCGTCTCATTGAAAAACAGAAAGCCAGAGGGATCTACCACATTTCAGGGAAAGATTTTATGTCGGTTTATGAACTTGTAGAACGAGTGGCCATATTCTGGAATCTTCCTATGGATAATGTGAATCCCAGCGACTCCTCGGGCATCAACCAGCCGGCTAAACGTCCCCCGATAACAGGATTTATCATCGACAAAGCCATTCGCGAACTGGGTTATGCACCCCATAGTTTTGAAGAGGGAATGGGCCTTTTATCGGATCAGTTGCGTGATAGCTCAAAATGATCATCCGCTCAGGGTTATTTCGCATCTTTAACAACAAAACGAATCACCCTGTTTATCATTTCCTGAGAAACAGGCGCATAATGCGCGTATTGTGCGGGACCCTTTTGCCCTTCGCTTGCAAAAAATCCGTGACTTAAGCCAGGGTAAGAGGCGAAGTAGGTTCGTTTTCTCTTTTTCAATGCATTTTGCCAGCGAACATATTCCCCGTATGGAACCTGATAATCGTCTTCAGCCTGCAGGATAAGCGCATAACCGGGGTATTTTTTCAAACTGTCCACTGCATTATAATTCAGGATATCCATCCAATACCAGGCATTAAGCTGAAGGGGGAGCCAGTTTGATTCACTCTCCAGACTAAAATCGGGCGACCTTAAATAAGCGACCTCATCACGAACCTCATGGAGTCCCCGGTAATAAGTGCCGCTGCTGTCGAGGGCATTGAGGTATTCCAATTGGTAAAGAACCAGACTGTCAAGGGGTTGCACCGGGGCTGCGGCGAGAATTATTCCTCTGAGCCGGTCATTTTCCAAAGCTACCCTGGGAGCAAGCAGGGCTCCTAAACTATGCCCGAATAAAAAGATACGTGTTGAGTCGATCTTCGGATGGTACATGAGGGTGTCGATGGCCGCATGAAGGTCATCCAGGTATTCTTCTTTTACAGTCAGTTGCTCACTGTTTTCCGCACTTTCCAATCCATATACATAGGTGCGTTTATGGTACCGGTATACGGCAATTCCCCGGGAGGCAAGTCCATTGGCAATATCACGAAAAACGCGGTTGGGCCCCAGTTTTTCGTCCATATCATTGGGACCAGAGCCGTGCGAGAGAATAAGCAGAGGAAACGGCCCCTTGCCTTCGGGCACACATAATTTTCCGGGAAGACTAAACTTTCCGCTATGTAAGGTGAATGCTGATTCGGAAAAACGCGAAGTATCGGCGTAAGCAGGAATTTTATACGGGGATTTATCGCTTGGCGCCACAAAAAAGAAGCCTTCTATTCCTCCTCCCGGTGTAAAACTTATTTTCAGGTCGATGGGACCCTTGGCAAATACCAGTCCGATATACAGGGTGGGGACTTCATAAAGGTAAGCCTGGGTATCCAGATAATTACCAAGTTGCAGGCCCAGTTCAACCTGCCTCCAGATGGAAGCCAGATCAGCAGGACTGATCTTTGTCTGCACCGAGGTATCCAGGTAAGAAAAAGCCTTGTCACCGTCTTTTTCGATCAGTGCCTCAAGCAATCCAAAACCATTTTGAACCGCAGTTTCTTCTGACTGTGCCTGCATATTCAGGCCACAAAAGAAAAATACGAACAAGAGTAGCAGCCTCATTGCAACTCCAGGGAATAGCCTTTTTTGCCTATAGAAAAGTTCAGGTGCTCCTGCAGGGTAGTGGCCATGGATATGCCTACAAAATCAGCAGCGATCGGAAAGTTTTTATGGTTCCGGTCGGCCAGTACCGCTGTACGGATCAGGCTGCTTCCTTCCCGTATAAAGGCAGAAACGGCATAGACCATGGTTTTACCGGTATTTAATACATCATCCACTATGAGCACAGGTTTGTCGCGTAAAATGGCATCACCCTGCTTTAAATGAGTTCCTGCGGCGCTGGGTTGTTGTTTATCGATCTGAATTTCGACCAAAATGCAGTTTATGGGACTGATCGCCTGAAGTTCCCGACACAGGATCTTTGCAAGTTCGTAACCATTCCCGTTGATACCAGCAATCACCAGCTCTTTTTCTTCAAGAAATGACTCATAGATCTGGAAAGCCAGTCGATGTATTTTTTTTTGTATTTGATCGTTATTTAGTACTAGCATGGGCGCAAATTCCCTTCAATATTAATAAAGTGGAGGCAATGGATTTGATTTTTGAAAAAAGAATTGCATTTTCCCTCGCGAAATGACGACCAATCAAGATTCCTGGGGAACCCGGGTAGGATTAATCCTCGCCATGGCGGGAAATGCCGTGGGGCTGGGTAACTTTCTCCGTTTTCCGGTTCAGGC
Source organism: Bacteroidota bacterium (assembly GCA_003531115.1). Lineage (GTDB taxonomy): Bacteria > Bacteroidota > Bacteroidia > UBA8524 > UBA8524 > UBA8524. Next base: position 11,919 of record DQHT01000122.1, read on the forward strand.
GGTGCAAAATGGGGGCGGTGCTTTTATCATCCCTTATCTCGTATGTTTTTTATTGATGGGTATACCCCTCTTGTGGGTGGAATGGTCGATGGGCCGCTTAGGCGGAAGCCGCGGACATCATAGCACGCCTTTTATCATGGAGACTATGGACAAGCGCCGATTCTGGAAATACCTCGGCGTGTTTGGCATCTTTACGAATATTGTGGTGGCAGCTTATTACTGCTATATCGAATCCTGGACCATGTCGTGGGTATACCATACCATTGTTGGCACCTTTGACGGAAAAACCCAGACCGAAGTAGCCGGTTTTTTTGCGCATTATGTGGATCTCGATACTTCAACCACAGGAATTCCCTATGAACCGGTTGTGTTTTACATTTTATGCCTTGCCCTGAATACCTATATCCTGAGCAAAGGACTCTCAGGGGGTATCGAAAAGGTGGCGAAGATCGGAATGCCTTTGCTCATCATTTTCGGGGTGTTTCTGGCTTATAAAGGAATAACCCTGACTGCAGGAGAAGATGGGGCGGTATTTGACGGAACACTGGGGCTCAATTTCCTCTGGGAACCCCAATTTGATAGTTTAACGAATTTAAATGTGTGGCTGGCAGCAGCCGGACAGATCTTTTTTACCCTCTCCGTGGGGATGGGAACCGTACATTGTTATGCGGCTTATGTGAAGAAGAAGGACGATATCGCCCTGAATGCCATGACAGCAGGATGGACCAATGAATTTGTGGAAGTACTTCTCGGCGCATCTATCCTCATCCCGATCTCGGTGGGGTATCTGGGTATCGAAAAGGTGGTCGAGTTAACTTCGTCAGGCGGATTGGGACTCGGATTTAAAACCATGCCTTACCTCTTTGAACAGTGGGGCGATGTGATCGGTACCATGGCGGGAATAGCCTTCTTTGGCCTCCTGTTTTTTGCAGGGATCACCTCTTCGCTGGCCATGGGTTCTCCGTGGATAGGTTTTATGAAGGATGAGTTTAAACTTTCTCAGTTTAGCGCCAGTTGGTCGTTCGGACTGGTGGTTTTGGCATTGGGAATGCCAACTGTTTTCCTCTTTAATTATGGCGTATTTGATGAATACGACTATTGGGTAGGAACGGTTGCGCTGGTCGTTTTTGCTTTAACAGAAATTATTTTGTTCTCCTGGGTATTCGGGCTCGACAAAGGCTGGAAAGAGATTACCAGTGGTGCTGATATGCGGGTGCCGCGTATTTACCGCTATATCATAAAATGGGTAACGCCAATTATGCTAATTGTTGTATTTCTTGGTTCGCTCATAACCCCGCAGGGTGGCGATTGGGCGGCGTCCTTTTATTCATTGATAGAAGGGAATGGATGGATATTCAGTGATCAGGCCATCATCGCTAAATTACAGAATCAGGATATTTATGCCAGTCTGGACCTGGCAATAAACACCGGGAATACCGAACAAATAACGTTTTTAAAGGATAAGCTTGGCTTTGTAAATGGGAGCAGATTGTTTCTGCTCGTGATTTATCTGCTTATTTGCGGGATCGTTTATAAGGCGTATAGCAATAGAAAAAAAGAAGGGAGACGTATATAATGACATCAAGTGCTTTGATAATGATGGTGAGTGCCTCTGCGGTGATCCTGTCTTTAACGTCTTATTTTTTCTACCGTGTACTACGTACGCCAAAACGAAAAGAGCCGGACAGCTATTCTGAAAACGATTAATTTATTCGCTGAATGATTACGTTTTATCAAAAATAAAAAGCAAATTCGTACTCGGGAGATAAAACAAAATGGCAAAGAGTACAACTGGTTCGGGCAAAAGACGCCTTTCTGCATATGATAAACATGTAAAACGACAAAAGCAGATAAAGTGGGCTTTCTATTTTGGCCTTGGCTTAATTCTTCTGGTACTTATTGTATTAATCATATTGAGCGAATA
>DQHT01000038.1 GCA_003531115.1 Bacteroidota bacterium
ACCCGATACCCGAAACCCGAAACCCCTTCCCACTGTGGCCACATTATTGCCCCGCTTAAGCATGAACTTGCGGATTACCCTTCTTTTTACCACCCTTTGGATGGTCCTCAGTACCTACGCCCAAACCTGGGAGTTGATCGAAAAAAACGAGCCCTTTTATTATCGTTTTCAGCTTATTGATAGCCTGGATAAAAGCCCCCTGGATTTTCCTCCTGTTCATTACAGTTCCTGGGTAGTGCGGAGTACAACGCTGGCGACTGTCTCTAAAAGTTCTGGCGATCAGGANNACCGACCCGCATCAGCCTGAGCTAATTCAATCGGAACAAAGCATCCAATATTTTAAACAGGATGAAAGGGAGCCTGTCAAATTGATAAACAGTGGAGGGAATACTTTGGAGCTCCTGCTCTTTTATGCGCCGGCCCTTAATATACTTTCAAAGGATACCCATGTTTTAGTTTTGGGCTGTATGGAACCACCTTCTATACCCCAATCGCAATGGAGAATGGATTTACCCGAGCCAACGGTGTTACCAACGACCACTCCGACCCAGCATGTCATCGTACACCATTCAGCAGGCTCAAATACCAATGCCGACCCAACGGCGCTAATTAGAGATATTTATTTGTTACATACCCAGGGAAATGGTTGGGATGATATCGGCTATAATTACCTTATCGCCCGGAACGGAACCCTATTCCTCGGCCGTGACCCACAGGGTGTCGGCGAACAGGATTATATACGCGGCGCCCATTATTGCTCGAAAAACAGTTATACCCAGGGCATTTGTGTGCTGGGAGAATACACAACAGCCCAACCGCCCGAAGCCATGATGCAGTCGCTGCGAAAACTCATCGCCTGGAAAATGTTTAAAGACCGGATCGAGCCTGAAAACCAGAGTCTTCATCCACCAGGCGACCCCAATGCCTATCTGGTTTACCACCTTGATGGCCACCGTAGCGGTTGCGCCACAGATTGTCCGGGGAACAAGGTCTACGAAAGGCTCCATGCCCTGCGCGATACCCTGACCGAAGACCTCTTGAAATGTGGGTTCACCTCCGTTGAAGGGGCTTTAATCTCCGGCGACTTGGTGATCTATCCTAACCCTTCTAAAGGAAGAATTTACTTTTCCAGTTATGTTGAAGCACCGGTAATTATTTCCGGACTTCAGGGACAAGTTCTTTATCAGGGAATGATGGATCCGCTTGATCTGTCTATTCAATCCGGACTAAGTCCGGGTTTGTATTTTTTGCGGATCGAGGGAACGGGAGTCTCGGAGATTATTGTGGTGGAGTGAGGACAGGGAATTGTCAGAATTCGGTCAAATAATTGTTATGCCTACAAAAATTACAAATTGATAAGACACACATATTTACGAGACTTGTAGCAAGTTTCATCTTTTGATTTTCGTCCTCAAAAATTTTGAACACATATTCAAAATTGGGAAAGGAAATAAATTCGAAAGCATGAAATCAAAAATTCTCTTTCTAGTACTTCTAAGCCTAAGTGCTTTGCAATTGGTCGCCCAATGGAAAAACATCGGCATCCCTGACCTAAAAGCCAATGGACAAATCAAATGCTCGGAATGGGCTGATAGTCTTACGCTTTATGGCCACGAAGGATCTGATGAAATTTTCATCAGCAGAGATGGCGGGAATACATTTATCCGCAAAAACCCGGGAATTTATACATTAGCCGGTATAAGTCATGTAAGTACCGATACGGGTTATATCATTTCAAGATTTTATAACCGTATATACAAAACGAATAACGCCTGGGATTCTGTTTTTCCTATTTTGATCACTGATGGAATTGATACCGCTTATCAAAATAACCTGATCAGTTTCATTCACTTCTGGGATTCGAAGCACGGTATGGTTGTAGGAGATTCGACAGAGGGCTGTTTGCAAATCTGGACCACTGAAAATGGGGGTGAATTCTGGACCAAAAAAGCCTGTGATACCAATATTTCCATTCATTTGGTTAATAAACTGTATGCTAGTCAATTCGGGAATTTTCAGGAAACAGGAAGTGGTGGCTGGTTTACCTTGTCACGTGAAAATAATATTATTTTTCGCATTGAAAACTATGGAAAATCGTGGACAAAGATAACCCTACCCACTTATCTGAATTTTACCGGGAATTTTGCATTTAAAAATGATCAGGAAGGGATAGTTTCACGGAGTACCAAAAAAGATCCTAACTATACTTTTCTTGCTAAAACAACGGATGGTAGCTCAACCTGGGACACCACAGAACGAATTCTGATTCGCATTCTTGACCTCCGTTATTTTAAGAATACAGGAACCAATACTTTGGACGGATTCTACCTTTTTGGTGTTGGCTTTTTTCACTATGATTTTAGCTCCGGGAAATATACCCAAATCGATAGTCTGATGCATTCCTCACCGAATTTTTACAATGGCAATATCGGAGTTAGTTTTTTTAGCAAAGATCTAAGTGGAAATTGTGTCCGGGTCTTTCAACCCAACTGNNCGGAGATTATTGTGGTGGAGTGAGGGGTTTTAGTTACATGGAGTAGGTTTTTAACAAGAATATCAAGCTAATAAACTATTGCATTAAGTCGATTAATATGGATAAAGCTCAACAACTTTTGCCCCATATGACAATGAATCCAGATTAATTTGAACATCCAGATTTTTAACATGTAATTCATTTTTTTTCTCTTTTTTAATCGAATACCTCTTTGGTCTGTTCTTAAAAGAATAAGATCTGGAACCAACCCTGACAACAATATGCTTCGGTGAATGATCTGAATAATAGGGCCTGGATGGGATTCCAAGCATCGCCCAATAAATCTTGTAAATATATCTGCCTTTTGAATCCGACAGAATCGTATCTGAATTGATCACGACCATTTGATTTGCTACCAGTAAGTTTGGATTCTCTTGTAAATAAACATAGCCTGCAACATAATAATATCCGGAAATGCCTGAATTAGGCGTGAAACTGACAAAAAGAAGCAGACTTAATGAAAGTAGTACCTTCATCAACCGTATTTTTTTCAATTCATGAATTCCCATAGTTTTTATTCGTCAACCCTGAACGAATATAATTCAAGATAGGCGAACTAGTAAGCATCGCGATTTAATCCTTTCACCCCGGGGGTTAAGCTGAGCTGAACAACTGATGTTTCTTCTCCGACCGTCGTACCTCGGCTTCGCTAACAATGACAGCCTCGGATGTTTCATCTCAATTTCCCAATAACCTTTTCCCGCTCCCTCGCTCCCCCGCTCTG
>DQHT01000020.1 GCA_003531115.1 Bacteroidota bacterium
TAGAAAGAGCCCGAAAAAGAGAAATAGAATTTTAACCGTATGAAATTTCTCTTTTTCGGGCTCTTTCTAAGCAGCTCCTTTTTCCTTGAAGCCAAAGAATTTCCCAAGCTTATAGAAGGGAAGCGGGTCTATGATCTTGCTGATGTACTTAGCCCGGATGAGGAGCTGCTTCTTGAGAAAAAAATCGTCGCCTATCAGGACAGTACCTCCTCACAGATCGTTATTCTGATCGAAGAGAGCCTGGAAGGAGAAGATGATTTTGGCTATACCCAACGTTTAGCCGAAGAGTGGGGAATCGGACAGGCAAATAAAAATAACGGGATTCTGATCGCTGCTTTTATGGCGGATCGACGTATGCGCATCCAGGTAGGAAGGGGTTTGGAGGCAGTTATTCCCGATGGTGTTACCCATGCGATAATAGAAAATATTATGAAGCCGGCATTCCGTCAACAAGCCTACTACGCTGGTTTTGATAAGGCCTTGGATGCAGTATTTCAGGCAGCCAAAGGAGAATTCACCGGGGATGGAAGACGAAAGAAAGCTGTCCATCCGGGAATCGCTTTGTTGATACCCCTTATTGCAATCATTTTGATCTTCTTGCTCGCTCGTCGCGGTGGCGGCGGTGGCGGAGGTTTTGGGGGATTTATGGGCGGTTACCTGGCCGGACGAATGCTCGGTGGAGGTTTCGGTAACTTTTCTTCAGGACGCGGTGGCTTCGGTGGTGGAGGGGGCTTTGGTGGCGGTGGCGGCTTCGGCGGCGGAAGCTTCGGCGGTGGTGGCTCAGGCGGTAGCTGGTAAAGCTGCCCCGGTTTAATGTCAGCATTGTGTCAAATTTGTAAGCCCCCATTGTATTCCTTCCTATTTCTCCTGAACTTGCTGCATGCTTGAACAACTCGACCTGGAACGTGTATTGGTTTTGGATATTGAAACTGTTTCACAAAAGGCTGTATTTGATGATCTCGATGAAAGCTGGAAAGAACTCTGGAGACTGAAAGCAGCCAACCTCAAAGGCGCTGATCAACAAACACCCGAGGAACTTTATAACAGGGCAGGGATCTACGCCGAATTTGGCAAGGTGATCTGCATTTCGGTGGGAATTTTCCGTGCTTATGGCGATCATTTTCAGTTTCGGGTGAAGTCTTTTTACAATGATAATGAGCAAGTTGTGCTTAATGACTTCGCCAACTTATTGAACAGCCGCTTCGACAATAACCGTTTTCTTCTTGCAGCACATAACGGGAAAGAATTCGATTTCCCCTACCTCTCGCGCAGAATGACCATCCATGGAATGAAATTGCCCTTACTATTGGATACCCCCGGCAAAAAACCCTGGGAAGTCCCTCATTTGGATACCATGGAACTCTGGAAGTTTGGCGATTTTAAAAGTTATACTTCGCTTCGTCTCCTGGCCCATATTTTCGGTATCCCTACACCTAAAGACGATATAGACGGTTCGCAGGTAGGGCAGGTCTATTGGCAGGAGCAGGATTTGGAGCGCATTCGCATCTATTGCCAGAAGGATGTGATCACCGTAGCCCAGCTTTTACTGCGCTTTATGGGGAAGCCGCTTTTAAATCAGGAAGCCATTATCTTTGCCGACCAAGAAGATGCCTGAAATTAACTTATTAAGCCCCTCCAACTGGAAAGAGTACGAACTCATCGACTGTGGCAATTTTGAAAAACTGGAACGTTTCGGCCGCTATGTGCTGCGCCGTCCGGAACCGCAAGCCATTTGGGACAAAGTACTGAACGAAAAAGAATGGAAAAGCCTCGCTGATGGAACCTTTTCCCAAAAAGGTTCTCATTCCGGCGAATGGCAGGCACCCAAAGTTCCTGATACCTGGAATATCCATTATGCCTCCGGAAAATTAAAAATGCGGATGCGCTTGGCACTGACATCCTTTAAACATGTGGGTATATTCCCGGAACAAGCTGCCAATTGGGATTTTATCTATAATTCCGTTGACCAAATGCGGGTGAATGAGCCCAAAGTGCTCAACCTCTTTGCCTATACCGGAGGAGCATCCCTTGCTGCCAAAGCTGCCGGGGCCGATGTCGTCCATGTCGACTCAGTCAAACAGGTAGTAAGCTGGGCCAAAGACAATATGGAACTCTCCGACCTCAGCAATATCCGCTGGACGGTAGAAGACGCCCATAAATTTGTTAAGCGTGAAGTGAAACGAGGCAAAAAATACAACGGCATCTTGCTGGATCCTCCTTCTTATGGCATCGGAGCCAAAGGCGAACGTTGGAAACTGGAAGAAAGCCTGAATGAAATGCTGGCCGACCTTGCCCTGTTATTGGATGAGAAGAATCATTTTTTCCTTCTAAACGTATACTCCCTTGGCTTATCGGCACTTGTAGCTGAAAATCTGATCAAAGCGCATTTTCCGAAAGTGAAGGATGCGGATTGCGGGGAGTTGTTCCTGCGTTCTACCTCGGGAATGAACTTGCCGCTTGGGGTTTACGGGCGTTTCTCAAGTACTCGGTAAAACTGGCTTGCGCACGCTTATTTGCGCCTTTGCGTCTGCTGCTCAGGCGCCAGCCGGCGCAAGCTTACCACGTATTCTTCCTCGGTCTACTCAAAGTAGCCGCTACTCCCATAAAGAAATAGAAGAACATAAAGTACAGGTCCAGCAAAGGAAGGAAGTAAATCAAATTGGTCTCTTTCAGTCGCTTCATCGCAAATCCATACACGAAAAACTGGGAGATCAAACGGGTCAGATAGATCCATAAGGGGATCAGAAAAAAGAGATTTTCCTGATGGGGGAAGCAGAAAAAGATTGCTGCTGCCAAACTCACGTAAAAGAGAACGGATGAAGCGTGTAACCCTGCCAGGCGGGTTTTGCTCGAAGCTGAATAGTATTTGCCTACGCCCAAATGACGCTTCTTCTGTTTGATCCAGTCTTCCCAGGCTTCCTTCGGCGTAGTTACCATAAAAGAATCGGGATGGATACAAATGCGTGTGTTTTTGGAAGTAGCAGTTTCATTGATAAAAAGGTCGTCATCCCCCGAAAGGATATGATTATGGGTAGCAAATCCTTTGACCCGGAAGAAGAGGCTTTTTCGGTAGGCCAGGTTACGACCCACGCCCATATAGGGTTTCCCCGCCAATGCAAATGAAAGGTATTGCAGGGCGGTGAAAAAGGCGTCAAAACGGATGAGGATATTCAGGAAGTCAGGCTTTTTCTCATAAGGGGAATAGCCCAGACAGATCTCTTTATTCTCCACAAAGTTGGCACTCATGGAGCGGATCCAATTGCGGCCAACGGGCTTGCAATCGCTGTCGGTGAGGAGCAGCCATTCATTTCCGGCGGCTTTTATGCCGAGGGTGAGTCCGAATTTTTTGCCTTTTGGATAACGTTCCTGCTCTACAATTTTTACCACCTTGAGCCGGGCATGTTGTTCTTCCATCTCTTCAAGCAATTCCTGACTTTTATCCCAGGAGCCATTGTTCACCACGATCACCTCATAATCCGGGTAATCCTGGTCAAGTAGTAGTGGCAGATTGGCCTCCAGGTTTGCGAATTCATTCCGGGCTACTACGATGATGGAAACCGGCTCATGTCCGTGGGATTCACTTTTTCGCCCACCCTTATATGCGGCGAGCTTAATGAAGTAACGGAAATGAAAATACAGTTGCCAGAGCGTAAAGAAGGCCAAAGCACCAAGTGACAGATAGGCTAATTGCATAGGTCGGAGCGCAAAAATAATCTGATTTCCCGCCATTTCCTGCAAAATTTGAAGAATAACGGAAAGGAATTGAAGATGTGGAATAATTATTTGTTTCTTAAAGAATTAAGTGAGTGTTTTGCGACTACAACTATGAAACGCTCTTTTCAAAGATTTATCGGATCGGCCGCTATCCTCGTATGTGTGATGGGTAGTGTGTACGCACAGGAATTGCGAAATACAGGAATGGCTTCGACCTACGCTTCCTGTGATGTTGGACAACCAACCGCCAGCGGTGAGGTTTACCAAAGCACCCTCTATACCGCTTGTCATGCAACGCTTCCATTCGGAACTGTGGTTCGTGTAACCAATTTAAGAACGAATAAATCTGTTCTCGTTACCATCAACGACCGCTTCGACTATAAAACCAACCGTGTGATCGATGTGTCCAACGTCGCCGCTACCGAACTCGGTCTTTTTGAAAATGTAGCTCCTTTGGTAAGTATTGAAGTTGTTTCTACGCCTACGGAAGAAACAAAGGCTACGACTCCGGCGAACGAGGGTTGATTCTTTCCACTATGATATTCAAATAGGGAACGGTCCTGGTCCCTGAGCCGGCAAACGTATTTCCAGCCTGTGCAGAATCACCA
>DQHT01000056.1 GCA_003531115.1 Bacteroidota bacterium
TCATTTACTCCATCGCCCGTCATGGCAACAAAATGCTCTTTGCTTTGAAGAGCGCGGATGATGCGTAATTTTTGAGCGGGAGAAACCCGGGCATAGACCAGGGTATTTTCTACCTGACGTAAAAAATCTTCCTCACTTAACCCCGCCAGTTCTGATCCCGTAAGAAGCAAGCCACTTTCATCCATTATCCCTATTTCGCGTGCAATATATTCAGCCGTGGCCGGATGGTCGCCAGTGATCATCACGGTCTTAATACCTGCCGCCCTGCATTCACCGATGGCTTTTTTCACCTCAATACGCGCCGGGTCTACCATGCCTACCAATCCGGCAAAATGCATCTCCTTTTCCAGGTCTGCCGCTTCCTTAATTTCCGGCTTATGATCCAGCACCTTGTAAGCGTATGCCAAAACACGAATACCGGAAGATGCCCACTCCTCTGACAGGGTCTTTAATTGCTCTTTTTCCGCCTCGTTATTCAGCGTATGATGAATGGATTCGCTGGCTCCTTTGGTTATGAGTAAAAATTTGTTGTTCGGATAGGTATGGACCGTGCTCATGCATTTCCGCTCAGAATCAAAAGGCAACTCCCCCACACGCAGAAAGGTGGAATGCAGGGTATTGAAGGCTTCAAAAGAATATGCCTCTAACATGGCCTCTACCAACGCTATTTCGGTTGATTCCCCTGTCATGGAATTTTTCTTTTTCACAAGCACATCCTGGTTCAATGCCATGGCGGCATGCAAAAAGGGCCATTCCGAAAGGGAGGGAAGATCCTTTGCAGCAAATTCATTCACCACATGCATCTTATTCTGGGTAAGGGTCCCGGTTTTATCACTACAGATAAAGGTCACTGAACCAAGGGTTTCAACGGCCGGGAGTTTTTTGATCAGGGCCTTTTTTCTTGCCAGCCTTACCGACCCACCGGCCAGGGCTACTGTTATGAGTGCTGGAAGTGATTCGGGGATCGCTGCCACAGCCAGGCTGATCGACAGTAAAATAAGATGGAATGCATCTTCTCCTCTAAAAAGGCCTAACACAACGATCAAGGCACAAATTGCCAGAATGATCAGTGACAGTTTTTTGCCGAATTTATCCAGACGTTGCTGTAAAGGAGTATAGGGCTCTTTCTCATCCAACATGCCGGCAATCTTTCCTAATTCGGTATTCATGCCGGTGGCAATTACAATGCCTTCGCCCCTGCCATTGGTGATCAGGGTTCCTTTAAAGGCCATGTTCACCTGGTCGCCCGGACTGAGTTCCGGATCTGACAATGCTTCTATTGATTTATCGATGGGAATCGACTCTCCTGTCAGGGAAGATTCGTCTATCCTTAAAGCTTTGGCTTCACTCAGGCGAATGTCGGCAGGAACCACATTTCCGGCTTCCAGGATAACTTTATCTCCGGGTACAAGGTCGATAGAAGAAAGGGTAATGATTTTTCCATCGCGCATGACCTGTGTATTGATGGTGGTCATTTTCCGCAAAGCCTCCATCGATTTCCCGGCGCGGTACTCCAGGATAAAACCTACACAGGCATTTACCAGAAGGATGATAAGGATGATGATGCTGTCGGTTATATCACCCAGAAACAGTGCTAAAACTGCTGCCACCGCCAGGATGAGTATCATAAAATCCTTGAACTGAAGAAGAAACAATAACCAGGGCGGCGTTTTTTTCTTTTCAAGAAGCTCGTTCCTGCCAAATTGCCCGATACGCAAAGCCGCTTCCTCCCCACTAATGCCTTGCGGGGAACTTTTCATTTCGGCGATAATAGCATCCAGACTGCTCGTATGAAACTTCATAGTCCGAAGGTATGGCCATCTGGTTTAATAGATGACCTTATCTGTTTTATCCATCCACGCCCGATACAATATTCCGGTCTCAGGGTGTGGAATTAATTCCATTTTCAGGGTCAGAGGCCGGGTTTTTAGTCCCAAATCCTCATAAATTCTCAAATCATCAAAACCTGCGTGAGCGGCATCTTCCTTAGAAGAAGCAAAAATAACTTTTTCTATCCTGGCCCAATACATGGCAGCCAGACACATGGGGCAAGGTTCACAGGTGCAATAAAGGATCGCTCCTTCCAGATGAAAATTATTGATCGTTTTACAGGCTTCCCGGATGGCATTTATTTCTGCGTGCGCAATGGGATCGTTCGTTGATAGCACTTCGTTGCATGCGCTCCCTATAACTTTTCCATCGAGAACCACAACAGCACCAAAGGGACCTCCCTTATTGGCTTTTATGCCATCAAGGGCAAGTTCACATGCTTTTCCAAGAAAATCTGAATGATCGGTTTTCATAATTCTACCCCTTCGCTACTAAGACCCGGCCAATTCTTTCTTAATAGCCCCTACCAATCCTACCCCTCCATAAATAAAGCCGGTGTAGAGCTGTACCAGACTGGCGCCGGCATCCAATTTTTTCTTCGCGTCGTCGGGTGTCATTATCCCACCAACACCAATAATGGGGAATTTACCCCCACTTTCCTGATGAAGGAAACGGATAATTTCTGAAGCATGCTCACGAAGAGGAAGACCACTCAATCCACCAGCCCCGATCTCATTCAAACGGCTCTGAGGTGTTTTCAGGTTTTCTCTGCTGATGGTGGTATTTGTAGCTACCAGTCCATCAATACCCGTGCTAAATACCAGGTCGATGATATCGTTGAGCTGTTCCTTTTCCAAATCCGGGGCAATTTTCAGAAAGATGGGCTTATGCGCTTCGGAATGTAGCTCTTTCCTCAGTTCAACGAGTCCGTTTAGCAGTTGTTGCAAAGGTTTCTTTTCCTGCAATTCACGAAGCCCCGGAGTATTGGGAGAGCTCACATTGACGGTAAAATAATGCACATGGGGAAATAATTTCCGGAAACAATAACGGTAATCCTCCCAGGCTTCTTCGTTTGGGGTCGTTTTGTTTTTTCCCAGGTTTCCGCCAATGATGATATCCGACTTCACCCGGGCCAGACGAGCGGCAGCCACATCAACCCCCTGATTATTGAATCCCATTCGGTTCACCAAGGCCTGGTCTTCGATAAGGCGGAACAAACGGGGTTTGTCGTTGCCCGGCTGCGGACGAGGTGTTAGGGTGCCAATTTCTACATGTCCAAATCCCATGCTGGCAAGTGCATCCACTCAGCGTGCATCTTTATCAAAACCAGCTGCAAGTCCCAAACGATTCGGAAAACGAACTCCCGCCACATCCACTGGCTGATCAAATTCCGGCGTCCCGAATATCCCTTTCATCACTTTGCGTTGCCAGGCAAAACGATTGAGGTTTTGCCAGCTGTTCATGGCAAAATAATGGGCTTCTTCGGGATCGAGGGAAAAAAGAATGGGTTTGAGTAAAGCGTACATGTTAAAAGGGATAACCAATGGCAAAGTTAAAGGTAACCCGGCGATTGAAATAGTTAAAATCATTCACCACCCATCCTCCTTTTTGGAGGTAGGAAGGGTCGCGCAACTGGGCACCCATATCCAGGCGTACCAAAATAAAATCGAAATCAAAACGGGCCCCTATTCCTGCATCCAGCCCAAACTGGTTAAAAAAGAGAGGGCTTATTTCTGCGCCAGCCAAAGCACTGTCCGCATAGATATTCCAGATATTTCCGGCATCGGCAAACAAGGCCCCTTCAAGAAAATGGCGGATCACCCTGAAGCGGTATTCTGCTGATCCTTCGATCACGATTTCACCTGAACGGTCAATCTGACTGGCCATGTCTCCCCCATAGGTTCCCGGGCCAATACTTCTTGGTGCCCAGCCACGCAGACTGTTCGCCCCGCCAATAAAAAAACGTTTGTCAAAAGGAATAACCCGCTGCTTGAATGTGGGAAAAGCCAAGCCGGTATGGAGGCGGTAGGCAATGGAAAAATCGGGGTCGGGAAAACTGTAATAACGAAGGTCAAAATCCACTTTGGCAAAGCTGAACAGGTTGGTATTAAATACCTGGTAACCCTGAGGAGGACGGGAGGTTCCCTGTATGAAGTCATTTGCTATAAAGCCAAGCGTGGTAAACGTCCCGGCAGGTTCTGCCGTAAGACTAAATCGATGATAATTACCGCTCGGCGACAATCCTTTATCATTATAAAACCACTCAAAGCGGAAAGAAGGAATAAAATTGGGATTGAGCAAGCTGCTTAACAGGACCCTGTCACCGGGTGTCAAAGAATCCAAAAATGAGCTCCGGATATCTACCTGATTCAGGTTCAGTTCAATGGGAATAAACTTGAAAAAATCAAACCCTCGTGAAGCCGACCACGAATAATTCACTATGGATGTCCGTTGCACAAAATCAGGATTAAACTGGTAAGAAAAAACGACATTAAAATTTGTAGTCGGTCTTTGCCAGGGCATTTTTTCACCTGTTTTTTTAATAAATCTCGAATTTTCTATCCATAAAAATTTAGGGACCTGAAGGGAGGTGGTAACACTTTGCTGCACATTCGACAGCACAAAAGCCTTGTTTGTATATTGAAATTCAGCCGCACCTGAATAGGTCAGATCAAGCAACTCCGCACCCCGGAAAAGATTTTTATTCCGGAAAGTCACCTGACCGGAGAGCCCCCATATCCGTTGGTTTCCGGCAGCCACCGAACTCGATTGATCCGAAGTAATAAACTGAGGTTCAACGCTAAACAGCATAGTCGGATCGGGTGTTAAGTTGATATAAACATCGATCAATTTGGCAGCGGTATCAGGAGTCATTTCAATACGTGTTGCACCAAAGATCTGTAAGCCATAGAGGCGGTTATAGGTAGTAAAAATATCCTGGTCGCTGTAAAGATCTCCGCCACGAATACCAACAAAAACCGGAAAGAGATCTTTTTTGATCGGCATACCCCGGGTTCGGATGTTGATTCCTTCGATCTCAGTAAATGTTGAATCGTCTATCCCTTGCAAATAATAGGGATAATCAATATCCACATAGATCTCATTGATCTTGTAAACCTCGTGCCGCTTGTACATGCCCGGGTTTTTCACCTCGATCATGATGGCCACGGTATGATCGCCCTGATTTGAATCAACAGCAAAGGAAATCGACTCTTTATTGAAAAAATAATACCCGTGATTTCTCAGATGCTGGGAAATACGGTCACGCTCCTGGCTCATTTTATCCGTATTAAAAATATCGCCTGTTTCTATTTCCGAATCGCTGGTATCTTCCATGATGATCTTATGGAGGTCGCGGTCGTACACCCCATATTCGATGTCGCCAACAGTATAGGGTTTGTTAAGTACAACATTATACCTGACAAAGGCCTTTCTCTTTTTGGTGCGGACCTCGTAGGTGACCATGGCATTAAAATACCCGTTGTTAAACAGGTATAGTTCAAGTTTTTCGGTACTCAGCGCGAGTTTTGAAGAATCGAGCAAAGTGGGTTTTTCCCCTATTTTCTCCCGCACAAACTCCCGGATATTTGCTGTATCGCGGCCATCTTTTCCAAAATTCCATGCCTGTAAATGAAAAGGGTATACGTTCAATATCTTCTTATTGACCCTGTATCCGAGGTTGTCATCCATTCCTGATTTAAGTTCATTATTATGGATGCCCTCGTAATTGACCCTGTAAAGCAAATGCTGATCATTGTCGATGTGACGGGTAACGGAACAGGCACTAATGCCATATGTGAGCAGACAAAATAGATATATTTGAAACTTTCTGTTCACAGACTGTTATGGGAATCACTATTACGGCGATAAAATACGTTCAATCTTTGAGAATTAAGAAATTCAGGCAAAAATACCACCATTTTGTTGTGGAAGGTGATAAGTCTGTGCAAGAATTATTGGCCTCCGACTGGAAGGTTGTAAGCTGGTATCATACCAAAGATTTTTCGCCTCACCCCTTTCCTGTAAACGGTGTTTTGGTGAGTGACAAGGAGATGGAACGTTTGTCGCATCACCAGGCCCCGCAACATGCGCTGGCAGTAGTTGAAATGCCTGTATGGACGAAAAATATCCCTTCGAAAGGCATACAGCTTTATCTGGACGGGATCCGCGATCCGGGCAATTTAGGAACCATCCTGCGTATAGCAGATTGGTATGGATTAGAGGAAGTATGGTGTTCGCCGGATACGGTTGATGCATTTAACCCGAAAACCATCGATGCAAGTATGGGTTCATTTTTACGGGTTAAACTTCACAGCGACGATGTGTCGTTTTTTTCGACATGTAAATTGCCGGTATATGCGGCTGTTATGGATGGAGAAAATGTTCATCATAGCAAACTACCGGACCACGCGGTCTTGATCGTGGGGAATGAAGGAAAAGGAATTCAATCTGAATTACTTGATAAGGTACAAAACAAGATCAGTATTCCCCGATACGGAAAAGCAGAATCATTAAATGCCGGGGTAGCAACGGCAGTTTTGCTCGATAATTTTTTCAGGGGGCATTAATTGTTGCCCGGATTTTTATGGTGGTCGTAGAGCATGGATTCTTTGATCCAGATTCCTTTTTTGAACCTGAAAAAATCGTAGGTGCCATCGGGCAGGTAAAGGGTATAGATACCTTTGGCACGCGAATGTGCGGGTTCAATATGTTCAAAGGTAATCAGCTTCTTTTTGGGTTCGATCTTTAAAGCCATGCTCGCTCCGTTTTTGTATTCCCAGATAACGCGGCTTTGGTAAGGCATTTTGTTTCCCATATCAAAAACGGGAAGTCCAAAACGCGGCTCATCCTCCTCATTCCAGTACAAGACATCCAGTATTTTTCTATCCGTCTTTTTTGTATTTCCGTTCCAACCCAACAGCAGATAATACGATTCACGTTTGTACGTGATCTTTTCGATCTGGTAATACAACGACCCGAACCATTCTTCAGGAGTAAGTTCCAGCATATAAACCGAGTCCCGGTTTCCCAATTGCTGGGCTCTGTCGTTCAGGTAAACGGGAGAACGGCTTTCGTCGGCATATTGCAGGATCCCGAAAAAGGAAAAAGAATCGTTTGGATGCCGGAATCCCCACGTGAGCAGCCTGAATTTCTGATCCGGAGCATCCAGAATAAGGATATTTTCTACCGAATCAAAACGATGGACAAAAGAACCCGGCATACGGATCAGGCTGTCCATATTTTGGTTAAAGAGTTCGAGACAGGAATCGCGTTCCCTATCCTGCCTGCACTCTACCATGTCATAACCCAAGGCCGCCAGGCGCCAGGAATAGCGTTCGATGGTCATGTCCTGGGCGTGGAGCATGGTGCATGGTGCATGGAGCATGGAGAAAATGATAAAGATATATTTCATGCCAGGATTTGACCATAGACCATGGACCATGGACCATAGTGGTTTACGCTTGAGCATATTGAGTAAACCTTTCATTGCGATAACGTTTTTTTGTCAACCATTGTTATAGTGTGTAAATTCCGGAACCCATAACCCGGAACCCATAACCCATAACCCCCTCACCACAGAAAAACCGTTCCAATCTAATGATCAAAACGGTTTTAATGCAAAAATCTTCTTAAACCGCTTCCAAAACAAAGGCAGAAGCACCACCTCCACCGTTGCAAATAGCAGCGGCACCGAGTTTTTTATTGGCGTTATGCAGACCATGAATGAGCGTTACAAGAATACGGGCTCCGCTGCATCCCAACGGGTGACCAAGAGAAACAGCTCCTCCGTTCGCATTTACTTTGGCAGGATCAAGTTTTAAGATCTGGTTGTTCGCGATGGCTACCACCGAAAAGGCTTCGTTGATCTCAAAAAGATCAACATCTTCCAACTTAACACCTGCTTTCGCAGCCGCTTTAGGAAGTGCTTTGGATGGTGAGGTGGTAAACCATTCCGGCGCCTGAGCGGCATCGGCAAAACCACGAACTACGGCAATCGGTTTCAAGCCTAATGCCTCCGCTTTTTCTTTGCTCATCAATACCAGGGCAGCTGCTCCGTCATTTAATGTAGACGCATTGGCCGCAGTAACGGTCCCCGTCTTTTGAAATACCGGGTTCAGCTGAGCGATTTTGTCAAATTTAACATTGGAAAATTCTTCGTCTTTGTTTACGATGACCGGATCGCCTTTACGTTGCGGAACCTCGACCGGAACAATTTCAGCAGCAAATTTACCCGCTTCCCAGGCCGCAGCAGAACGTTTGTATGATTCGATAGTATAAGCATCCTGTTCTTCTCTGGAAATATTACAATCGGTGGCGCAAAGTTCAGCCGCATTACCCATATGGTAATTGTTGTAAACGTCGGTCAGTCCGTCATGAACCAAACCATCGATCATGGTAATATTCCCCAATTTTGTTCCGTTGCGGGCTTGTAAATAGTGAGGAACCATTGACATATTTTCCATTCCTCCGGCTACTACGATTTCGTTATCGCCGGTCATGATCGATTGTGCCGCAAGCATTACGGATTTCATTCCGCTGGCACATACTTTATTTACCGTTGTACAGGGTACTTCATTGGATAATCCCGCGAACAGGGCCGCCTGGCGGGCAGGAGCCTGACCGAGTCCGGCCTGCAATACGCAACCCATAAACACTTCATTTACCAGCTTTGGATCAATTCCCGATTTTTCAATTGCCGCCTTTATTGCGGTGGCACCCAAACGAGTGGCAGGAACAGTTGATAAAACTCCACCAAAACTTCCAATTGGTGTTCGTACAGCGGAAATGATATAAACCTCTTTCATGATGCTTTATTCTTTAAAATGTGCGCGAATATAAGGATTTTAGCCCCTGAAAATTTGTGTGAAAAAGGAATAAATTTTGTAAATTCCCGTTATTAGTCTAATTTACGTGTGATATAGCTACCAAAAGCCTATGAAAACAGACTTTACCAAAATAGCCATCGGCGTTCGCAGCGATGGCTTGCATCCGGGCACCCTGGATGCTGCTCTAAATCTTTCAAAAGTGTTCGATTGCACCCTTCATCTCATCTGCTTTGATGATAATTGTTCGGTGTACGAGGCCCTTATCGAAGAAAAAGCAACGCATGGAAATGTGAAGTTCGAAATTATCAGAAAATCGAATGAATCCGCAAAAGCCATTATCCAAACTGTAAGGGAGTTGGGAGCCGATCTGCTGATCGTCCCTGCCGACAAAAACTCACAAACCATCGTAAACGCTCTGGACATACCTGTTCTAACCGTTAAGGATGATTTCAGCGCAAAACCGGTAAAACACATTGTGATGCCGATCCACGACAAACCGGAAACACGTCAGAAAGTGCCGATCGCTATGGAATTAGCCAAACATTTTGGCGCCGAGATCGATATCATTGCCGTGAGCGGAAAAAGTGATGAAGAACAACGCCGGGTTAAGTCTTATGCCCATCAGGCGGATAAATTCATGACTGAAAAGGGGGTAAAATGCAATTATCATTTCGAATTAGGGGGCAAAGTGGATCAGGTAACCATTGATTATGCCAGGGAAAAAAATGCGGACATCATTGTTATTATGAATGATCGTGATTCCGGTTTTTTCAGTTCCTCTCTTTCAGAAAAGATCATCAGAAGCAGCAGCATTCCCGTTATCGTTGTTGAACCCCGTGAGCTTTCCACGGTAGGTGCGGCAGGATATTAGTGTCTCGCTATCCTATAAGTTACAGAAAGGTTTGTATCGCTGTGAATACGCAGCAGGTACAAACCTTTTTCATTAACAGGTTCGTCCAATTCAAAATAAAGCGCATCATCGAGACGAACGGAATACAGGAGTTTTCCCTGAATATCATACACTTCGGCCGATCCGTTAAAAGTTTGACCGCCAAAATCTACACGAAGCGCTTCACCCCGAAAGGCAAACCCCGCTGAATTCAGCAGGCTCCAATTCGAAGATTGCGGTTCTTTAAATCCCAGAGGGAAAGCCAGTCCGCGGGAGTTCATCGCGTTAAAAATCAGGGTATGATTCACCCCATTATTCAGGATCGAATCGCACTGAAGGCAATTGTTCGCCATTTGAGCAAAGGTCATTTGGGTCACCTGATTGTATAAGGCGCATAAAACCAAACGATCGGTTATATCCGGGCCTACACTGTCATAGACTTCTCTCAGCGCAGCAACCCATACTTCGGCATTGCTGTATTTGTTTGATGTATAGTTGGCCGGCATTACCTTTTCCGTATTCACCACCCGACCCTGCCAGGTCACATTTCCATCCCAGTTAAAAGTTTTTTCCCAACCAAAGTTGCTGATCTGACGGGAGTAAGACATGGCAAAATAATCGCAATTGCCTTCCTCAAAAGAGGTGCGTTCCAATCCGTTATTTGTTCCCGGGGATACAGAATAAGAGAGCGCATGTCCCAGTTCATGGACCACAACGTCAGCATCTTCGGCATCGTCGATACCTCCCTCGCCAAATAACAGGGCCATATCGCCAAATACAGGAGAAAAACCTGAAATATCCGCTCCATTGGCAGCATGGGGGTCAACCTGAATGGGTAACCCGGGTAAAGGATAACCCAGATCATGTACCCTTCTTATCCAGGTTTGAAGGTGATAATAAGAATTGACAAACTCGAATTCCTGCTGATTCCGGGTGAAGTCAGCAAAAGGGCCAAGCAAAACGGGCTGCTGACTCAGCGGATTTTCCAGCTCGGCAAAACGAAAAACGGAATCGCGTAAATAGAAACTATCATTTACAAAATCGGTTATGATCGGCCGCCATACCCGTTCGTTATTAATGGCAGGCGAATCGGCATCATTAAAATCCAGGTAGGCTCCTCCATAAGGCATCTGCGAAGAGGTTAACGGATCAGGAAAAAAAACATGAGCCTGTATCATGCTGTCTTTGCCTTCAAAGCGTGCAGCATTGTCGATTTGGTATATTTCCTGGTAATTCGCGTCATAAAAACGGTATTCAGCGAAGGCGGCAATATCCTCGATCACACTTGCTTTTAAAAGTGCCTGCCATCCTTCAGGATAGAACTTCCATACCTTATTGATCTCGCCTACATGCTTTAAATGGGCCAAACGTTGGCGCAGAATCTCCGGATCTCCAAAAGTGGCTGTGGCAGAAAGATGGGTGCCACGCAACTGCCAGATAAGCTGGCGTAAGGTCATCTTTTTGTCTACGAAAACCCGAACAAACTGGCCTTCCACCGGGATTCCCTGTATCTGGTATTGATACAAATAATGGTAACCCACCGGACTTTCCTTATAAGTCAGTAAACTGAAGTTTTCGGGTTTCAGCACATGCTCCGGAATAAGGGGTAAAATCTGCGAAAGGATCCGTCCCGATCCGGGTAACTCTTTTACTTCAACCCGATAATTCAGGAACACCTGTTTCGGCATTTCCTCCATATTTTGAGCTTGTGCCTGGATGCAGGACAAGATGAGGACAAGAAAAATCCATCTTTTCATTCTTCTGAGACGTTTATTTTGGGGTATCTGGCCAGCCACTCGTTTAATTCTTCTGTTTTGTCCGCATCGTACTCCAAATAAAGCACAGGTTCGGGTTCATGTTTTAAGGCACTCACTTTGGCGTTCAATTTATATACCAAATGATACGCGTTACCTTCTTCACCGAAAGGAAAGCGAAAAATTGCTTTTTTCCGGATCTTTGTTTCTTGTATAGATGACGCTTCAAGTGCCAAACGCGTTGCATTGCCATAAGATTGTATGAGTCCGGGAACTCCGAGATTAACACCTCCATAATAACGCACCACCACTACCAGTATATTGCTGAGTCTGAATGAATGGATCTGACGGAGGATAGGAGTCCCTGCCGAATGACCGGGCTCTCCATCGTCATTNNATTGGCCCGAAACCGGCTCCTGTCGGCGCCAAGCACCCAGGCGTAACAATGGTGGGTGGCATCCGGATATTTTTCTTTTAACTCATGGATCCGTGTTTTGATCTCTTCTTCATCCTGTACCGGATAAGCATAGGCATAAAACCTACTTCCCCTGTCTTTCCATTCTGCGTATGATTCCTTTTCAATAGTCAGATAAGTCATTACCTGTTCTGATTAAAATAGGCGAAAACAAGTTTGGCTTTAGCTTTTCCCAGCACCACGGCCAATTCACTTTCTGATGCTTCCCTGACTTTTTTAATGGAACGAAAATGGGTCAACAGCATATTTGCCATTTCTTTTCCTATACCCTTTATTTCAGTTAATTCCGTTTTAAGTGTTCCCTTGTTACGGCGTTTACGGTGATGGGTGATCCCAAAACGGTGGGCCTCATCCCGCATTTGTTGAATAACCTTTAAGGTTTCTGATTTTTTATCGATCAACATCGGAAAAGGATCTTCCGGGTAATAGATCTCTTCGAGCCGCTTGGCAATGCCAATGATGGCCATTTTTCCGTAAGCTCCGATCTCTTTCAGTGCAGCTACAGAAGAACTAAGCTGTCCTTTTCCTCCATCGATCACTACCAACTGGGGCAAGGCTTCTCCTTCTTCCATCATTCGCAAATAGCGTCGGGTAAGCACCTCTTTCATGGTAGCAAAATCATCGGGACCACTAACCGTTTCTATATTAAAATGGCGGTATTCTTTTTTGGAAGGCTTTCCATCCCTGAAAACCACACAGGCCGAAACAGGGTATGTTCCAAGCAGGTTAGAGTTGTCAAAACATTCGATATGATGAGGAAGCTCGGTCAGGCGGAGGTCTTCTTTCATCTGGTTCATCAGTCGTTCTACCTTTACTTCCGGATTAAGTTTTTCATACTGTTCCATCCTGTCGCGCATGTAATAGCGCACATTTTTTTCCGAGAGGTCGAGCAGCTTCTTTTTGTCGCCAATTTTAGGAACGGTGAATCGGATCGCTTCATCGCTGATATCGGGATCGAAAGGCACCAAAATCTCACGACTCGTACTGTTATAGCGGGCCCTTATTTCGCCGATCGCGAGGCTGAGCAATTCTTCACGGCTTTCATCCAGGTTCTTTTTTAGTTCAATGGTCTGGGTTTGAATGATCATGCCATTGATCACCTTCATAAAATTAACAAAGGCATAGTTCCCTTCCGAGGCGATGGTAAACACATCCACATCGTGAATAGAATGGCTCACAATGGTGCTTTTGCTCTGGTAATTTTCAAGCATTTCCAGCTTCTTCCTAAAAAACTCAGCCTGCTCGAATTGCCAGGAATCGGAGGCTGCCTGCATGGATTCTTTTAAATGATTCACCGCTTCGCCAATACTGCCTTTCAAAATCTTGCGAACCTGCTCGAGAGAAGCCATGTATTCTTCTTCACTTTGTAAGCCTTCACAGGGGCCTTTGCAATTGCCAATATGGTATTCCAGGCACACTTTAAATTTCCCCGCCCTGATATTTTTTTCACTGAGATTCAGGTTGCAATTGCGAAGCGGATAAAGTTGCCGAACCATATCAAGAATGGTGTGCATCATACGCCCGGAGGCATAGGGACCAAAATATTCTGAACCGTCCCTGATCAGGGTTCGGGTAGGAAATACCTTCGGAAAACGGTCTTTGGTGATCCGAATGAAGGGATAGGTTTTATCATCCTTCAGGCTGATATTGTATTTAGGCCGGTATTCTTTGATGAGGCTGTTTTCGAGTAAAAGGGCATCGATCTCCGAGTCGACCAGGGCAAATTCAATGCGCCTGATGCGACCAACCATCACGGCGGTTTTGCGGTTTTCGTAGTGGTTTTTATTGAAATAGGAACTGACTCTTTTTTTTAGGCTTTTTGCCTTTCCGATATAGATCAATTCATTGTTTTCATCAAAATATTTGTAGATGCCCGGTGAATCCGGAATCTGCCGGATCGTTTTTTTTAAACTCTCATCATGGACATGAACGGCCATAGATCAGGATGCTTGGAGCCCATCGGCAAACGCACATAAGGTGCCATACAGAGCAAGGTGAAGGGCCTTTTGATGCTGCGAATGCAAGATCGTTTTTTTCACTTCTTCCCTGCTTTCATGCGTAATAAAAAAGGCAAGCAGGGGAACAAATATTTCAGTCAGTTCTTCTGTTTTTACGTTCTCTCCCAGTTGAACGATCTCAGAAATGGAGGCCTCTGCAATATCTTCGTTGCTGATAATTTCTTCATAGATAAAAAAATCATCCTGATACAGGTCGTCATCGGCCAGTAAAAATTCGGTCAGGTAATCATTCAGGTCAACAGGTATTTCCTGTTCATACGCTTCCGATAAGTAGATATAGAGGTTGAGTAACTCACTGCCCCTGTCACTGGTTTCATCTTCAATCTTCATCCACTCCTCTGAATCGAGGTAATTCTCATCGAGTTGTGCTGCATCGGAGGCGATGAAACTCAACATTAACAAGTCAAACAGATAATGATAAAGAGGTTCAAAAGCCGGGTGATCGTCCAGACTCTTTTCCAAATCAGCGAGCTTACTTTTAAAATCACCGCTACGGCTCAGTAAGGTAGTCAGGCGTTCAAGCAGCTGGTCACCTTCTTTTTCCGGCATACCTGCTGTACCTTCCACAAATCCACGGATCATGGCCTGCAGGGCATTGTTAATCGGGGGGATGATCTGGTTCATGCCTGGTTCCATTTTCCTTTACAAAAAGTTCCTGTTATTTTTCCTTTTAAGTCCTTCATCCATAGAGGACTATAAATAGATTTTGATCGGTTGTTTGCCTTGTTTAAAGTCCATAACCCTTCCCTGTCAAAAACGGTGAGGTTGGCCTGATTTCCAACAGCCATACCCTTGAGTTGCTGATTCAATATTCTACGTGGATTATGGCTGAGTAAATCAACCAGGCGCTCATCACTGATGGCTGGAAGCGCAGCCAGCAAGGATGGAAGTACGGTCTGTATGCTGCTGATCCCGAATGCAGCATAATCAAATTCTACTTCCTTGTGTTCGGTGTCTTCGGGATGATGGTCGGAAACAACGGCATCGATGGTACCATCCAATACGGCATTTTTTAGTGCCTTGATATGGTTTTTTGTGCGAAAAGGAGGAAATACCTTATAGCGGCTGTCGTAATTTTCGAGATGACTGTCATCATACAAAAGCTGATGAACAGCCACATCACAGCTAACCTGAAGTCCTTCTTTTTTAGCAGCACGAATAAGTTTCACAGCTCCTTCTGTAGAAATATGCGAAAAATGGATCTTACCCCCTGTATACCTTAAAAGAGCCAAATCCCTTTCCAGAGCAATGGTTTCTGCATGGTCGGGTATGCCTTTGAGGCCGAGTAAGGTGCTTTGGTATCCTTCGTGCATTTGGCCATGTGCCGAAATGCTACCCTCATCCGATTGCACACATAGCAGGCCGTCGAAGCCTCTTACATAAAGCAGGGCCCTTTGCATGACCCCTGCTTTAATGGAGCTATTGGCATTGGAAAAAGCGACTGCACCGCTTTGATGCATATCAAACATTTCCGTTATTTCGGCACCTTCAAGGTCTTTGCTTATAGCACCCATTGGTAAGGCATCGATCGGTAAACGGGATGACGTATTGAGGATGTATTCGATCTCCGATTTAGACTGGAGTACAGGATAGGTGTCGGGTAAAAGGGCCACGGCAGTAAACCCACCTGCTGCTGCGGCTTTGGATCCGCTTTTCAGATCTTCTTTAAATTCAAAACCAGGATCCCGAAAATTAGCCCGCATATCCAGCCAACCCGGAGAAACAAGGCAACCTTTTCCATCAATGTGCTCCACTCCTTTTTGGGTTATGGAAGTGGCTATTTCTTTTATTTTTCCCTCGGAAATAAAAATATCCCGGGTCTTTTGATGGAAGGGAGACTGTGGATCGATGATCCGAACCTGTTTAAGAATGAGCTGGGTCATGCTGTTTTCAGAAATCTAAGCAAAAGTATTTCAATTGCAATAAAGAGCAAGGTTAAAAACACGGCGAGTTTCCACAATTGTTTGCCGCTATCCATTTCGCGTATCGTTTTGCCAAGGCTTTCTGCATTTCCATCGATCACCCGGGCCTGAGTCCCCGGAGCCAGGCGTGCAGCTAAGTCCTCCCCTTTCCATATTTCGGTTTGACTTTCTTTGCGGTCGTAATTTAAACTTACAGACTGAAGTCGCTCCGATTCTCCTTTTTTCTTTAACCAGAAAGAGCCGGCAGTTTGCAAGGATTCATCAAGGCGTAAAAACTGGCTGTTATTTCGAATCACAAGCTCCGGGATAAAAACACCCGCTTCACCCTCCATCTCGATAATGTCCTCTTTGGCGCCTCGCTCTTTTCGTAATGGAACCAGGGTGCTTGTACCGATCGGGTAATAAAGCGACTGTCCGGGAATACTCCGAAACCCGGCCTGCAGGAGGGTTGCCGGAAAAAGGAAATGGCGGGTTAGGCTGCTCCAATCCTGCGAAAGAGCGAGACTCAGATAATACACCTGGCCTTTTCCTTTCTGGAACAAGGTGAGAATTGGAATTCCCTGTTTGGTGCCAAGCAGATTTTCATACGAACCGGAAGCCGGTGTTTGCCAGGGATAATAACGGTACAAGGCAGGATAGGCCATGCGCTCGTTTATTTTTTCGATGATCTCTTTATAGACAGGATGATCGGTATTAACTGCATTGATCTCTTCTGACACTGCAACGGCAGTCCCTAAAAGTGGAAGTCCAAAACTGGAAGCCAGAGCATTCATAGCTTCGGTATTTCCTTCGGCCGGTATCAATACAAGGCTCCCTCCTTCTTCCGTATATTTTTTCAGTTCGGAAATAAGACCGGTGCTCATCTCTGGCAGTTCCTGAACGAGGATGAGGTCATAATCACCAAACGAACGGTAGTCGAGTTGTTTTGAAGAAGCGACTTCATAGATAAAAAAGGGATCCGTTTTAAAAACGGCTTCCACCTCATTTGACGGCTTTTGATCCGGAACGATATGGAGCACTTTTCAGGAGTTGCGCACCTCGAAAGAGAAATACAGCTTATCGTCGAACACGATCGGAAAACCCTGAATTTGAACCAGTACCTGATTCCAGCCTTCCGTTTCCGGGATAAAAGCAATATCCACCACCGATTCCAGTCCTGCACCGATCTCCAGAGCTGCCAATCCTTTTTGAACGCCGTTTACACTTAGCGTTACTGTACTATTTTGCAGGTTTTCGGTTCG
>DQHT01000098.1 GCA_003531115.1 Bacteroidota bacterium
CATTGCGACTCAGCGCCTGGGAAGCAAGAAGTTTGGCAGCTAAAGCTTATCATTTGGATTTGGAGGTCGACTGGACCGGACAGGGAGACCTGAATAAGGTAGTCGAACAGTTGCGCGCTTATGCTGAAGAACATCCTAAAAAACAAATTGTGAACAGCCGGCCTTTTCCGGATATTCCGGAACGTCTCTGGCAATTCTTATGTAAGCGGGTATTGGACCGCCCTTTCCGAAACTGGGCGGAATGTGGCAAAAACCTTTTCCAGGCATTGGTGGCTCAGATCGGAGCCATGCCCGCAGAAGTAAAAGGGAAGACCCGTTTTAAGGAAGAGTTTGTAACCTGCGGCGGTGTGGAATTGAGTGAGATCGATCCGCAAACATCCATGGCACACAAGATCCCGGGGCTGTTTTTTGCAGGAGAAGTGATGGATATTGACNNTTTAATTTTCAGGCTGCCTGGACTACCGGCTACCTTGCAGGAATTGCTGCTGCTGAAAATGTATAATCGGAAACAGAATTGACTCTATTTTTGCTTCAACCGGTGCAAACGCCCTTCTTCCGGAATGGCTTCCTCATCACCCATCAGGTACCGGCACATACACCCGGCCAGGTAAGGTACCAGCAAAACTCCGCGAGAACCCAGTCCGTTAAAGACAAATAGTCCCGTTTCGGATAAAGCCCCCATTAAAGGTCGCCGGTCGGTGGTAGTGGGTCGTCCGCCTGCTTCCTGGCGGAGAATCTCCACCATTTTGCCGGGAAGGATCTTTTCCAGCTTTTCCATCAACTCCGTTTTGCCGGCTTCGGTAGGCTGAAGATCATCGAAGATCCATTCATTCGTTGCGCCAATGCGGAATATGGAATTTCCCTGGGGCAGAACGAATATATGTTTATTCATTATATGAGGCGTATCCAATTCAGGTATCCTCACTTCCAGCACCTGGCCCTTCGTATTTTCGAGGTTCATCTGCTTCATCCAGGGATTTTGTAATCCCGATATACCTTCACAGAACACCACATTCTGAAAAGCCTGCTCCCTCCAAACCCAATGGCTGTCTTCTTTGCGGAGTTCCTCGTGTTTAAAATGGGTTTCAGTAAATTTCCCCGTCTTTATCCAGTATTCACGAACATGGTCAAGGAAGGCGGGCACGTCAAGGTAACCTGCTGTTTTTACACGGAGGAT
This sequence comes from Bacteroidota bacterium, assembly GCA_003531115.1. GTDB lineage: Bacteria > Bacteroidota > Bacteroidia > UBA8524 > UBA8524 > UBA8524. The sequence goes on from DQHT01000098.1 coordinate 1,178, forward strand.
ACCATTGGGGGCTTCCACTCCGGGGGCTGCTTCATGGGTTTCATCCTTTTCCACAAAGGGCTCCAGTNNGGCTCCATCTCTTCCCAACGTCGGGTCATTTGGGCGTGTTCAGCCGCATTGGAAAGCAGTTTGATCAGCTGGTTCTCAAAAAAGAAATGATCCTGAAAAAAAGATTCTTCTTCGGCAAAATAGGCTTTAGCTGCCGGGATGGTTTTATCGGCCATCCATGTTTTAGAAAAGCGTTTTACAGCAATGGGGTTCCAAACTCCCGCTGCCACACGCGATGCTGACGGGGTCTGTTTTCCATCGACAACCAAAAATGAACGGCCTTCTTTTTCCAGCATACGCCCAAGTACAGAACCAGCGATACCTTGACCGATGATAAGAAAATCACGCATTTCCTAAATCATAAATCTTATCGCTTTCAATGACCATATTGGGATATCCGTTCCGGGATACTTTGAGCATGGCTCTGGCCACAACCGCCGCTTCGATACCTCTGTACTTTTTCAGATTTCCAAAAAGGATGGGAGAAAGAATTCCATTCATCATTTTTCCGAAATCTTCTCCCCTGCGAATTTCATTGCGTTCTCCCAGTAAAAGAGCCGGACGGAAAAAATAGGTTTCATGGATACCTTTGGCTTCTACTTCTTTTTCCATTTGCCCTTTTGTTTTCAGATAAAAATTAAGGCTTCCTTCGTTTGCCCCGAGTGCCGAAACCACCAGCATACCCCGACAACTCCCTCTGGCGGCGAATTCGGCAATTTTAACAGGAATTCCGAAATCGACCTTCCGGTATTCCTCCGATCCGGGAGTTTTTGCCTTGGTGGTTCCAATGCAGCAGAATACTTTGGCGCTGGGAGTAAAATATTCTTCAACCCCTTCCCACTGATCAAAGTCAAAAGTCACCACTTTCACCTTAGGTGTAGTGCTCTCAAGGGGTTTCCGCGTAAAAAGGATAACCTCCTTGTACTCTTTACTTTTCACCAGAAGTTTTACAAGATGGCTTCCTATTAACCCCGTCGCTCCGAAAACCAGTGCCTTATCGGCTTTCCATTCCATGACCATATTTTATACAAAAAAAAGCAATTCCCACCGCTCTTTCATTCTCTGATTACTTTTGTAGCAATGAAAATTGAAACCTTGCTAAGCGCAGACGGTTCCAGCACCCTCTTTTTGCCGGAAATGAATGAAACCTACCATTCCCGCCACGGAGCAATTACAGAATCTCAGCACGTATATATCGATCAGGGACTGGCCCGTTGTTCGGTTGAGGTGGTAAATGTCCTCGAGTTCGGTTTCGGTACCGGATTGAATGCGCTCTTAAGTCTGCGTTATGCCCAAAAACACGGCATCCGGTTAAACTATGCCAGTGTCGAAATATATCCCCTTCCACCATCCATCATCCATCAAATAAATTACGGCAGCCAACTCGGTATGGAAGCGTCATGGCAGACTTTACACCAAATACCCTGGGGAGAAAAACAAGATTGGGAAAAGATCCATACCCTGTTTAAATACGAGGGAGATTTTCGTGCGGTACCCATTCTTCCTGCCACAATAGACCTGATCTATTACGACGCCTTTGGCCCCTCCAAACAAGCGGAAGTATGGCAAAATGACTACCTGGAAAAAGCCTTCGATTCCCTCAAAAGTGAAGGACTGCTGGTAACTTACTGCGCACAGGGGCAATTCAAAAGGAACTTAAAGGAACTTGGTTTTCAGGTTGAGGCGCTAAAAGGTCCACCTGGTAAACTGGAAATGGTACTGGCTAAAAAGATTTGAGGACATTCGTCAAGTTTAACTGGCAATCTGTTTAATTTTCATTTACTTAGTGACATTAAACCTATGTAACTATGAAAGCATTAAAGATCATTCTTATTATTCTTGCCAGCATTGTGGTACTCGCCATTATCGGGATCGCTTTTCTTCCCGAAGAACGTACCATTGAAAGATCGATTATTGTAAAAACAACAGCCGACAAGCCTTTTAAATTGGTGAACGACCTGAAAAACTGGACCAAATGGTCGCCCTGGTATAAGCTGGATACCACCCAGGTGATGACTTTCAGTGAAAATGCTGAAGGAGAAGGAGCCTGGTATACCTGGGACAGCAAAAATAAGGACCTTAAAACAGGGAGACTAACGATCGTAAGTAGCGCCAAACCCGATTCGATCATTGTGCATCTGGAAATGGAAGGCTGGGATGGCGGAGAAGCCGGTTATACCTTTGAAAAAGTTGGAGAAAATGAAACAAAAGTGAGCCAGCGTATGCATCTTAAGTCAGATGGCTATTTCTCCAAAGCCAATATTTTTATCATGGAAATGGTTATGAATCCGATATTTGACCAGGGCCTCGCAGAAATTAAAGCGCAAGCCGAATTGATGCCTGACGAACTGGCTCCTTTGGGCAAAATAGAAAATCTCGGTGAATCAGAATTGCCAGCCATGATGTATATGGCTTATACCGATACAGCCAATATCGCTGAACTCCATGATTTTTATCAGATGGCTTATGGCGAAATCGTGGTTCAATCGGGTATGCAAAACCTAAACCAGGCAGGTCCGAATATCGCACATTATCACCTGTGGGATCCAACCAAGGGTATCGCTGTGGTACAGTGCGGTATGCAGGTAGCTGAAGAAGGAAAATCTGCAGGGAACGTTGAATTCGTTAAGGTTGATGCACAAAAGGTGATTGCTGCGGATTATATCGGTCCGTATGAAGGTTTAGGCGAGGTTCATGGCGCCATTTATGATTATGCCGTGAAAAATGGTTTCGAAATTACCGATCAACCTTATGAGATCTATATGAATGATCCTTCAACCGTTGAAGATCCGAATATGCTTCATACCCGGATCTGTTATCCGATTAAATCGGAGTAAGGGCAGAAAATTTTCTGCCCCTACGAGCCCTTTTTTTTCTTCTGCAACTCCTTCTTATTAGCCAGATTTTTAAAGGCTTCCAGATACCCCTCCATACTATCCATAAGGGCTTTTATGTCTTTGTCGTCGGCTAAAGGATAGAGGTCTCTCATGCGGGTGATCGTTTCTTCCAACACTTTTTTGGCTTTGGCATTATCACCGGCTTCATACGACTCTGCCATTACTTTGAGGGCACGGTTGATCTCGGCAATGGCGTAGAGTTTTTTCTGCTCCTTCTCCACGGCCATTTTTAATTTTCCGCTACCCTCCTCCCACTCGGGGTAAATTTTCTCTTCGACCATAATTTCCGGACCATCCAGTTTTTCCTTGTAGCGTATGCGTACGATAATCGGCTCGTTTTGTATGGATGGATCGGCCTTTTTGAGACTAAACACGGCAAGGGCCACTTCATTGGTGCCATCATACAAATTCGGCAACTGGTATTTTAATGGATTAACTGAGCCGGGAAGCGGAGTCCTTCCATATACATGTTCCGCTACCAGTTTGTCGTTATACAGTACCTCCAATTTCACATCGTAGGCAACCGGTTTCATTTCTTTGACCAGTCCATGGAGGAATACTTTTCTGAAACCGGCGCTATCGGCCACATGATGCAATACCCCTCTGCCCTTTTCAGCCAGGATCTTTAGCAAAGCGTAATTATAATCTTCACCCACACCCACGCTGGTGCAGCTCACTTTGTCGTTATAGGGTTCCTGCACTTTTTCCAATACTTCCGGCTGGTTATTATCATAACCATCGCTCAGGATAATGATCCTGTTATTTTGGTTTTTGGCGTATTTGCTCATCACAAATTCATAACCCTGTTTCATGGAAGCCAGCATATCGGTACCCCCTCCGGCTTCGATCGCTTCAATGGCTTTGATCAATGCCTGTTTATTGTTACTGAGTTTCTGATGGGGAAAAATGACCTGCATGTCGTCGTCATAAGCGATCACGGAAACATAATCATTCGGACTTAACAATTTCACCAGTTCAATAAGCGACAGTTTGAGCATCTCAATACGGTAGTATCCGGCCATGGAACCACTGCGGTCTAATACAAAGGAGTAGTTACCCGGCATTTGCATTCCATCGCCTTTGGCCGTATAGCCGATCTCCAGAAGTGCTTCGGTAGATTGGGGATTGAATTTATTGCCCCAGCGGAGGAAGAGTCCGACTTTATCGGGTTTTATCGGGTCGGGATATTGTTTTTGCAAGAAACGCTCAAACTCGACCAGGAATAATTCTTCCTTCTTCGGAATAAACAGTTCCGGGTTTTCCAGTTTGGGGTTGGGCCTGTAGGTGAGCTCCATGCCGCCATTCACGTAGCCAAAAACTTTGGTCAGGTCGATCACATCCACATCCTTTTCAAAGTTGAAATGCACCATGTATTTTTTACCCAGAGGGAGGAGAAATTTCACTTCTCCTTTTTCATCCGTATAACCTACATACACGTCTTTGCCGTGAATTTCACTGAGGTAAACCGTTTCATTGGGAGCGAGTCCTTCACCATACCTTTTGATCGTAAGTATATAATACGCCCTGCCGGATGCTGCTTCTTCCCTTAATATACGCTGAACGATAGTATCACCATAGCGGGTTTCGCTGATCTTCGGCGCGTCGTATTGCAGTGTTGAGGTGAGGACCAGGTTCGGTTTATTTTTAATATCGATATAGGATAAATTGAGCACCTCTGCCACATCGATATCGTAACTTTTCCCCATATCGGCCATAAAACAGGCCATGCCATTGGCCCCGGTTAAAGCGCTGAGTCCTGTTTTTGTGGTTCCATGCACCAAACGGACGCTTATGCCTTTTTGTGGAGTTCCGGTTCGTGTTGTTACTTTTACACGTACCATAGCTTTTCCCACTAAGGGCGCCTCATTGCCCGAATAGTTCTGCGCGGTCCACACAAAATTGAAGCGGTCGAAACTTTGTTTGGCGTGACGCTCTACAAGTTCAGGATTGTAGGTGAGGGTCATGTTTCTGTTTGTTCGTCCGATTTCGGGCACTTCGATCTCCCTTTCCATAAAAAAATCATTCACGAACAATTTCCATAACTTACCCTCGCTGAGCGTAAAGGAAGCCTTCCCCATGGCATCGGCCGTTTTTTCCAAACGTGCGCCACTCGTTGTTTCAACCAAAGCGATGCTAGCGCCTGAAAGGGGTTTTTGTTTGGCGTCTTTCACCTGTATATTCAGGTTAACCTCACCCTGGGCATAGAGCGCTCTGGCTGAGGGTAAGAGAAGTAAAGAGAGAAAAAGGGGGATAGTCCGGATCATCATCTTTTCATTTAGAACCAAAAATAGAGCAGAATTATTATTGTATCTTTCCGATTCCTTTATCTATACGTGAAACAGGACATAAGTAAACATGCCGCTCGTTGAATTTTACAAACCCCGAAGCTTGTCTAAACTGCGCCTCGACAAATACCTGGCCTCCGGTTGGTTTCGCAGTAGCAATGGACTTTTCAGGAACCGACTGCTTTGTTTGGATGGAAAATTATGCTCGGTAGTGAACATTCGATTGCCACTCAAACACCATACTTTTTCGCGATCGCAGCAACGTTTGCTCAAAAAAACAGAACATTTCCGGATTGAGATCGGGCCTTTGATTCTATGCGCACAAATGAATGGCTTATATGCGTTCACAAAAAGCCGCTTCAAGGGCTTTGTGTTTCCTAAGCTCCATTCCTTTTTATTCGATTATATGGATCGGGATGTGTTTTCCAGCTGGCATGTAAAGCTATATGACGGCCAACGTCTTGTAGCGGCATCGGTATTCGACTTTGGTAAAACCGGTGTGATGAGTGTTCTGGGCATGTATGACCCCGAATACAAGTCGTTCAGTCCGGGTATACTTACCATGCTCCATGAGATCCGCTGGGCAAAAGAACAGGGATTTTCGCGTTATTACCCGGGCTATGTTTTGGATGAGGCACCGACATTTGACTACAAGCTGAGTCTCGGAAAATATGAATACCTGGGTTCTTCAGGACGCTGGACCGGTGATTATGAAAAAATAGTGGCCGACTCCCCTGTTCACCCGATCAATATCGGGACCAATGAACTGGAAAGGGCCTTAATCGCTGCAAAAATCCCGCATCAGCGGCTACTTTATAAGTTATTTTCATTGGGATATGCGTATCCCGAAGGAACATTTTCCCGGCATGCGATCATTTTTGTGCTTCCCGAACTAAGCGATAACCCTTTTAAAATCAGTATTGCCGCTTATGATCATGAAAAGGACCTGTATCGCTTAAGTCATCCCCTGCCCGTTCAG
>DQHT01000019.1 GCA_003531115.1 Bacteroidota bacterium
ACGATAAAATCCAAATCGCGGAAGGAGCCGGATTCAAAGAGGAGGGCGGCTTCCTTGATAATATAAGGTGCGGTCTGTTGTTCCAGCCAGGTATCAAAATCACGGAATACGGCCGGGTGTACCAGGGCGTTGAGTTTTCCCAATAAGGTGGCATCGTGAAAAGCCCGGTCGGAGATATGTTCGCGGTTGAGGATGCCATTGGCCAGGTAGGCATCCGGACCGAACAAACCTTCTATTCGCTCCACCAGGTCTTCATCCTCGGTCATGAGCTGTTTGGCCCGGTCGTCGGCCGAATAAACGGGGACGCCCAATTGTGAAAAAATNNAAAAAATACGGCATACGGTACTTTTCCCGCTGCCAATACCACCCGTTACTCCAATCTTTAGCATAAAAAAAGAACCCCGGTTTTGGCCGGGGTTTGTTTGATGGATGAATTTATTTTTTAGCCACCTGGTCTTTGGGATATACCGCGCGGGTAGATTCCATGGATACAGCTGCTTTATCGATACGCAATCTTCCCTGGCCTTCTGTTTCGATTAGGTAGGTATGATCATCTTCTTCGATGATCTTTCCGTGGATACCGGCTGTAAGGATAACTTTATCCCCTTTACCAATGGTAGCCCGGAATTTCTTTACTTCTTTGTTTTTCCTGATTTGTGGCAATATCATAAAGACAAAAACCACTGCCAGGATCAGACCCATCTGGATCATGCCATTTGTGCCTTCGCCTCCGGCCATTAATAAGATCGTATTCATTATGTTTATTCTGCTTGTTTAGGGTTAACGTTCACTTTAATACGCAATACTCTTGCTTTGGGAATGGAATTCGAGGTAACCGTAACGGCTTTTTCATGTATGCCACCACCGCGGCCCTCGCTGTTGTATTCAACGTCGATCTTTCCTTTTCCGCCCGGAGGTATAGGTTCTTTGGAATAAGTCGGAATGGTACATCCGCACTCGGCTTTAGCATCAGTTATGATCAGGTCGCTTTTACCGGTATTGGTAAATTTAAAACTGTAACTCACCTTTTCCCCTTCATTAATGGCTTTAGGGAACTCGTAAATTTCTTTTTCAAAGGAAAGTACCGGAAGTGTTGGATCGTTGGGATCCGCTTCGGGTTGATCAGCAGTCATCGGATTATTGACAACAGCAGGATCTACCTGTTGGGTTGCAGGTTGATCTCCTTCCTGAGTTTTGTCATTTTTTTCACCGTTTCCTGAATTGCAGGCTGCAAAAATGAACAGGGATGCAGCTAAAATGCTAAAAGTTTTCATTTTCATGTTTCGCTATTTTTTAATACAGAGTCCTTATTCGACCAATCCGCGGCCGGCTTTTTTAATTTTTCCGGCTGCTTTCATTTCATTCATTAATTTATCCAGAATACCATTCAAAAATACAGAACTCTTGGGAGTACTGTATATTTTTGAGATATCCAGGTATTCGTTGATGCTCACCTTAATGGGTATATTGGAGAAATACAGCAATTCTGATACCGACATACGCATCAGGATCAAATCAATATCGGCAATACGTTCGGTATCCCATTTTTTGGTCTTCTCCTGAATGAGGGCTGTAAGCTCCTCTTCATTCTTTATCGTATTGTTTAGCAGGTCTTTACAAAACGTCCAGTCCTCATCAAAATCTTCACTCAGCGCCTTAACCTCAACCTCATCCTCAGCCAGCTTTAAATCTTCAATGGTTTTAACCAATGAATTAAAAACCGCCTTTTTGTCATCATTCCAGTGGATAAAGAGGTCTTCCATCAAATTATGAAGCTCTTCATGTTTGGGTAGGTAGTCCTTATAAAAACTGAGCATCAGGGTCTTTTGGGCATCAAAATCCTTTTTATCGCTGTTCAGGTATTTCTGAAAATACGGGGATGTTTTAAAGCCATTGAACAACATGCGCATCACGTCCTTGTAGTTGTACCAATTGATCCCAACCTGTTTGATCTTACGTTTCAGCAATTCACTACGGTCGAGAATGCTGATCAGCCTGTTATAGATAAAGGTCCTTCCTGTCTCAATATCCTTTTTGGTGGGCACGTACAGGATCTCTTCCGGATTCTGCTCATTTTCCACATAATAACGCAATTCAATAGGAAGGGAGAGAAGGAAGATGTATTCATCCTCCACATGTTTCACACTTTTGTCCAGGAAATTCAGCACCGATTTTTTATCACGGCTTTCATCCTGTTGATACCCGTAAAGGGCTTGAAACACTTTTATACGTAACAAACGTCTGTTCAACATGTCTTAAAAACGAGGTGCAAAGGTAATGATAAAAAAAGGCAGGAACAGGATCTTATTCGGCTGAATCAGCAGGAGCCTCATCTTGGTGATGGCCGTCTTCGTGTTCATGCGTTTTTTCACCCTCCGCGCAGCAGGCTTTTTTGCCTTCCGCACCTTGGTGGTGTTTGCAGGCTTTTCCGCCTTTTTTGCAGCCTTCATGTTTGCAGTCCTCATGGTTGCAGGTAGCGGCATCAGCATGTTTGCAATCAGCCGGACAACCTTTAACGCCATGTTCCATACACACAGTCACCTCATCCGATGAGCAGCAGGCACCATGTCCCATTCCGTCTCCACCACCCATCACGGCGATATGCGGAGCGATGATCAGGGCGACGATCGACATCAGTTTAATAAGGATATTCATAGAAGGACCAGAGGTGTCTTTAAAAGGATCACCCACGGTATCTCCGGTTACGGAGGCTTTATGCGGCTCAGATTTTTTGTAATAAACCTGTCCGTCAATTTCAACCCCTTTTTCGAATGATTTTTTTGCATTGTCCCATGCACCACCGGCATTGGAATGGAAGATACCCATCAATACACCACTTACGGTAACACCGGCCAGCAATCCACCGAGTACTTCCGGACCGAATCCAAACCCTACGATCAAAGGAACGATGAGGGCAATGGCTCCAGGAAGGATCATTTCACGGATAGACGCTTTGGTAGAGATCTCCACACATTTTTCATACTCCGGTTTGGCTTTGTATTCCATGATGCCCGGGATATCGCGGAACTGACGACGCACTTCGTTCACCATATCCATCGCCGCACGACCCACAGCCGCAATACACAGCGAGGAGAAAATAAAGGGGATCATTCCACCCACAAAAAGTCCGGCGAGTACGTCGGCTTTATAAATGTCGATACTGTCAATGCCTGCAATACCCACAAAGGCAGCAAACAAGGCCAGGGAGGTGAGGGCCGCAGAAGCGATCGCAAATCCTTTACCAGCTGCAGCAGTGGTGTTTCCAACCGCATCGAGTACATCGGTACGTCCGCGTACTTCTTCAGGAAGCTGGCTCATTTCAGCGATACCGCCTGCGTTATCCGCAATAGGACCGAAAGCATCAATAGCCAACTGCATGGCTGTAGTCGCCATCATACCGGCAGCAGCAATGGCTACTCCGTATAGTCCGGCAAATTCGTAAGATCCATAAATACCGGCAGCAAGCACCAGGATAGGCAACACAGTAGATTCCATACCTACGGAAAGTCCGCCGATGATATTGGTCGCGTGTCCGGTTGCTGATTGTTTGATGATAGAAAGCACCGGGCGACGGCCCATGGAGGTATAATATTCGGTGATGATACTCATCAATCCACCTACGGTTAAACCGAGGATGATGGAATAGAACACATCAATATTTCTGAACGCATAGTCGCGGATGATCAGGGTTTCGGGCAGCATCCACATCACCAGGAAGTAGGAGGCGATGGCCATAAAGATCATGGACGACCAGTTACCGATATTCAGGGCTTTTTGTACGTTTCCGTTGTCGTCTTTGATACGCACGAACATCATTCCCACGATGGAGAAGATAATTCCGAGTCCGGCAATAACCATCGGAAGCAGGATAGGAGCAATGCCGTCAAATTTGTCGGCAGAAACGATCTCACGGCCCAAAACCATGGTAGCGAGGATGGTGGCCACATAGGAGCCAAAAAGGTCAGCACCCATACCGGCTACGTCGCCTACGTTATCTCCAACGTTATCGGCAATGGTGGCAGGGTTACGCACGTCGTCTTCGGGAATTCCCGCTTCAACTTTTCCTACAAGGTCGGCACCTACGTCGGCTGCTTTGGTATAGATCCCTCCACCCACACGGGCAAAGAGGGCGATGGATTCAGCACCGAGTGAAAAACCTGCAAGCACCTCAAGGGCTTTTTGCATGTCGTCGCCATTCACGCCGCCACCTGTTCCAACCACATACATATTATAAAAGAGGATAAACAAACCGCCCATCCCTAAAACGGCGAGTCCGGCAACCCCGAGTCCCATAACGGAACCCCCGGTAAAGGAAACTTTCAGCGCCCGGGCCAGAGAAGTACGGGCCGCCTGGGTAGTTCTTACGTTGGCTTTGGTAGCCACACGCATACCGATATAACCGGCAGTGGCGGATAAGATCGCACCTATAATAAAGGAAATAGCAATAACGGGACTCGTATGGATCGGATTTTCGGGGGTACCGGTCATGGTACCCGACCAGGCGAGCAGCAGGGCTGCTACCACCACAAAATAGGAGAGTACTTTCCATTCGGCTTTTAAGAAGGCCATGGCTCCTTTGGCAATATAGCCGGCCAATTCATTCATGGTTTCATCACCGGTTTCCTGTTTGCTAACCCAGGCCGACTTAACAGCCATAACCAGCAATCCGACGATTCCCAAGGCAGGGATGAGGTAAATTAGGTTTTCCATTCCGTATTTCAGATTTCTTAAGGTCGGCAAAAATACAATTTAAGTTCATTATTAAAAGGCTGTAATAAATCCCGCTTTTCGTCAGGATAGGGTAAAAGTTTGGTCAGGGTTCTGTCAAAGTCCTTCTATGCCCTGTTTTGTGTATGGATAGGGTCGTAATTTTTCAGCATGAACCTTCGTTTTATGCTCATTTCTCTATTCTTTTTCCCCGGCGGAACAAGCACTGCCCAGTACCTTCCAGGCTTGTGGAGCTTCCATGCTCCGGGTAATGGCGGTTTGGTTTCTGGCATGCTGTATCCAGCCGAACAGGCACCCCGACCTTTTGTGGGTGCCGCCTTCACTACACTGCCAGGCTTGTCATTTGCCGGAAGCGGATTTTTATGTTACCACCAACCCCTGGCGAAGCTGGAGGCGGATATACAATGGAGCGCCGCCTTTTTAAATATCGGTCCGTACCAGGAGTATGCCTTTAAAGTATTACTCGGCAGGCGTTTCGGAAAATCCCTTTTTGTCACCCTCCAGCCCGAGTACCGGCAGTTAAGGATCCGTGCTTATGGAATCCGGAGCACACTGGCCTATTCAGTGGCTTTGGCGTACCGGCAAGGGAGTTGGTTGTTTTCTTTTTATGGAAAGCAGCAAGTGGGTGGGGAAGTACGGAGTCCATTCCTACAAATGGCATGGAACTATAAGTTTTCTGAAAAGATACGTTTGGGATTGAACCTGAAAAAATTGCCCCATTTCTCCTGGCAAACCCTGTTTTCGCTGGATTATGCTCCCGATAAAAAGCAAAGTTTCCATTTGGCGATTTCGCAAGGGCCGGGTTGTTTAGTGGGTTATGAAAGGCTACGCGGTCAGTATAGGATGAGGTTGGGCCTGGCCTATTCGGTGAATGGGGGTATGTACCCTGAAAATGCGATGAGCTATGGTTGGTAGAATAAAATTCATGGTGCTGTTCCTTCTTTTCGCTCCCCCGCTTTCCGCTCAAGCCGAAGGTCCGCCTTCGCCATTCCCTCCACTTCGTTCCGGTCATAGCTACGGCGGACGCAGCCCGCTCCCAGACACCCCTTCGCTTCTTCGCTCCCCCGCTCCCTCGCTCCCGGCCGAAGGCCCGCTTTCCGCCCCCTGGTGGGAGGATTTGCTTGAGATCTTCCCCGAATTAGCGGTAGACGAAGACCTCCAGCAGCGTATCCAGGAATTGATAAAGAACCCGGTGCTGCTGAATACCTGCCAAAAGGAGGAGCTGCTAAGCATACCCGGACTTGATCCCCTGCTGGCCGGGGCTATTTTGGACCACCGCGAAAAAAGCGGGGCGTTTCAATCGATGTATGAATTGCAGGGTTTAAAAGGCATGAACCCGAAATTATTTGGGTACCTAAGCCAGGTGCTGACTTTAAAAGGTGCTTCTGCCGAAACCGGACCCAAAACCTGGAAAGGCGAGTATTTGCTTTTGATCCATCCACCCGCAGAGGTAGAAGGTGAAGGCTTGCCATTCCGGCAATGGCACCGCTTTAAAGGAAGCTATGGCAAAAACCTGAGTGTGGGGCTTTCTTTGGAGAATGACGCCGGGGAGGCTTTTCGATGGAAAAGCCAA
>DQHT01000040.1 GCA_003531115.1 Bacteroidota bacterium
TATCACGGGCAGCGGAACCTGCCAGGGTACTTTCAATTACCTGTTCCCCCGACATGACGATACCTTCCAGGGCAGCGCATTTTTTTGCCAGGATTTTTTCTCCCAGCATTTCAAACACCTGCTCCACCCGGGATGCCTGTTTCATAGTGATCTTGCGGTGCTCCTCCAAAGATTTGCGAAGTGCTGCCGATCCGGCTGCATCTACCATTTTCGGAAGCGACCTGACGAGATGATTCTCCGACCAGTACATTTCTTTCAATTCACTGGTGAAAAGTTCTTCAAGAGAAGCATCAGCATCGGTATTGTTTGCTGAACCCGGATCGAATTTGGGAGAACGGGATTGCTGGTTGGGCCTGGATGCGGTTTTCGGAACCGGTTTCCTTGCCGTGCTTTTAGCCATAATAAAGATTTTTTGAAAAGAGGAATGATTAGAATGTGATGAAATCAATGAAAAAAACATGCCACCGCCAATCTTATCAAAGCTGCATGGGCACGGTATTTTATGCTCATAAGCATGCTTCAGATCCAGGAAAATCTTCCATATGATCCCGCTCATATTTCACCCGCATGAATAACCTCTTATGATTGTCAACTATAGCGAAGATGGATGGGAAGTGATCACCCAGCGGGCTCATGGAATTCTTGCTGCCCAGTTCGGACTTCAATGGAAGAAGAAAGAACGACCTCACCGATGGCCTGAAACCATCCTGGCCATTGCCGAACATGATGATGCCGAAGTGGAACTGGATGGTGAAAACCTTATTACTGATAAAGGGGGACCTTTGAATTTTTCCATGAAGACCTTTGATAAAAAGCATTGCGAAAATCTCTTTATGCTGGCCATTACCAGGAGCCGCTATATCGCGCTGCTAACGTCGATGCACATGGACTTTTTATACAGCCCCGAAGAGAAAACCAATAGTGAAGCAAAAGCCTTTCTTCAACAACAACGGAAACTGCAGGCAATATGGAGAAGAGAATTAAAGATCAGTAAACAGGAAGCCCTGAAGATCTACTACCTGATGGAATGGTGCGATGCCCTGTCCCTGCTGATCTGCCGAAAACAATTGCAGCCGGAACAAAGAGCAGTNNGATCCATGGCCCTTTGAGATCCCGGCTTTCGAAGTACGACTGGAATCAAGGATGATACCACAACTGGAATTTGCAGGATCGGCCGGTTTCCGGAAAGCTTTTATGGAAGCCATGGCGAAAGAGAATGTCTACCGGGTCATTAAGGCAAAATCACAGCTGCGAAAAAAGACAAATAAGGTATAGCTATGATGAACCAAGGGCATGATGAACCTAAGTCTTGCTAATATACAACCGCCCATTTTCCATCAGCATCCACTTCATAAACAAGACCATTGCTCATATGGTGCAGTTCGCGGCCGGTTTTTGGATGGATGGAAGTCTTTTGCTCATACACCCTGATACCGTTATTTTCCCTTGTAAGGTAGACGATAAGGGCGTTCATGGTTGGTGCCACTTCGTGCAGCCATTGCTCTTCACTTTCCCGTACAAATGCCTGTGACATAAACACTGTTTAACTAAATAAAGATGAAAAAACTATGCCGGCCGGGGGTAACAATATCAGCCTTAATCGCAAAAATATAGGTCCAAACTATAAATAGGATTTGTAACGGAACCCTGAACCACAAATAAACCGGCCCATTTCCGTTAAAATTGGCCTGTTGATAATCAATATGTTTTAGCGCAGCATAAATGTTTGCAGGTAGAATTAAAATAAAAAACAGGATCAACAGCCATCCTGTTATTATTCTGAAATTTGGAATAAAAAGTCCAATAGCCGCCACAATTTCAATAACTCCTGTCATGTAAACGACTTCGGTTTTGAATGGAATGAATTCGGGCAGCATCATTGCCATTCCTTCTGTATAGGCAAAATGACCTATTGCTGTAAACAGAAGCATTGCCGACAAGGCTGTTCTACCCGCGTAAGCAAAATCATAATGACCACGAAAAATTTTCCTAACGAACAGTGTGCCTATAAATACGGAAATCAGGACTATTAAAGGTTTCATCAAGTTTCTTTTGCACAAAGTTGCGCATATCTTCAGATTGAAACAATGAACCCGGGTTAAGAAATGCGTTTCCTTATCCTGCTCAAAGCCTGTGGTGTAATACCGATGTATGAAGCAATATATTTCAATGGAATTTTCTCTATCAGATGAGGTTGCTCTGAAAACAAATTCAGATATCGTTGCTCAGCGGATTCGCTTAGAAGAGAAAGCTCTCTTTTGGATTTTTTCAAAAACAGGTCTTCACTTGCGCGTCGCCCGATAGTATTCCCGATTTCAGTTTCAGTATAAATTCGTTGGAGGTCCTTATAACTTACCCGCCAAAGTTTTGTTTTTGCCAGAGTTTGAATATTATAAGTTGAAGGTTTTTGGGTAAGAAATGAATCATACCCGCTGACAAAGCTATTATCAAATGCAAAAGTAAATGTCAGATCGTATTCTTCTTTTGGAATGTAGAAACGGATGATGCCTGATTCAATAAATGACAGATAGTTTTCCGTTTGTCCTGCTTTTAATAAAATATGATTCTTTGCGAATTCCTGCATAATAAGCTTAGAAGAAAATAGCTGCCAATCATTATCAGTCAGCTTAACAATCTTCTCGAAATATTGACGTATTTGTTCCAAATTTATCCAGCGTTAATATGTAACTTTAAGACAATTTCAATCCCCCACACCCTTCAGAAAACCACCCAGGCATGATTTAGCCCCGTAAAATTCGCATCTATCACTCATATTTAATCACCAGGTACCATGATCCTGCTTTTAATTACCGCATTTTTTGCTTTCACCAATCCTACCCCGGCAAACAATGGTGGGGAGGAAATTTATAGAAAATATTGTGCAGGATGCCATGGCCACCAGTTACAGGGATCCACCGCTTCTACCCTGCTTAAGAAAAACCTGGATTACGGCAGCGATCGCAACTCTATTATGAATGTCATTCGAAAGGGAATTCCAATGACACAAATGATCAGTTTCAACAGTACACTTTCCGGCAAAGAAATAGAGGATTTAACGGATTATATTCTGTCCGTAAGAAAAAACCCGGGAACTGTAAAGCCTGATTCGAGGCCAATGACTGTGCAAACAAAATTCTATCAATTAAATATTGAAAACCTGGTACCCAAGGGACTGAATGGTCCATGGGCTATTGAATTTGTGGACGCCAACCGCGCACTCATTTCAGGCAAGATGGGTGATCTGCACTGGGTTGTGAATAATAAACTGGATACGCAAAAGATCACGGGGCTTCCTAAAGTCTATGGGTATGATTTGGTCGGCGGACTAATGGACCTTGCCGTTGATCCGGATTATAAAAACAATGGATGGGTCTACCTTGCTTTCAGTCATAATCCTCAAAACTCCACCGACAGGAAGACGCCGGGAATGACAAAGATTGTCCGCGGAAAAGTGAATGGTCATCAATGGGTGGATGAACAAACATTATTTGAAGTGCATGATTCTCTCCTCGTAATTGAGGGAATGCGATGGGGAAGCCGTTTTCTCTTTGATAAAAAAGGTTTTCTCTATTTCACCATCGGCGATATGCAGGCATCCGTACAAAGTGGACTCTATCCGCAAATGCTCACCAGACCCGAAGGAAAGATTTTCNNGACCTGAAGGAAAGATTTTCAGGATCCATCCCGACGGCTCTATCCCGAAAGACAATCCTTTCTACGGAAGAAAAAATGTGCTACAGGGAATATATGCCTGGGGTACCCGCAATGTCCAGGGATTAGCACAGCACCCGGTTACGGGGAAAATATATTTCAGCGATCATGGCCCGCAGGGCGGCGACGAATTCAACCTCTTGAAAAATGGTGGCAATTATGGATGGCCCCTGGTTACCTATGGCATCAATTATGACGGTACTACCATCACAAAGGATACCGTCAAAGCTGGAATGGAGCAACCGATCACCTACTGGACCCCTTCAATAGCTGTCTGCGCCGTTGAATTTGCCAATAGTCCCCTGTTTCCCAAATGGCGAAATAATTTGTTGTTGACAACTTTAAAATTCGAAGAACTTAGAAGACTGGTCCTGGAAAAAAACAGGGTAACCGAACAGGAGATTTTATTGAAAGG
This sequence comes from Bacteroidota bacterium, assembly GCA_003531115.1. Classification (GTDB taxonomy): domain Bacteria; phylum Bacteroidota; class Bacteroidia; order UBA8524; family UBA8524; genus UBA8524. The sequence continues at coordinate 4,127 of DQHT01000040.1, forward strand.
TTACGGCCGTGTCCGGGATGTGAAGATTGGGCCGGATGGTGCCATGTATGTGCTCACCAATTCGCCGGACGCTTTATTGAGAGTCACTCCGGGCAATGAATAATCACTGAATATGTAAAGCAGAGACTGCATCAACTTCTTCTTTTNNGGATAAAGAGAATGCAACTGCAAAATCATATTACTTTCCTGGCAGTTCCAAAAAAGTTTTCCTCGAAACCGGCTCGCCAAAATTCGGACTTCCATCTGCATTCCATGTAAATGGCTGAGCCCTGGGAGAACGAAATCTGCCGCAACCTTGTCCGGGTTTATCATTGGCATGATAGAGTATCCAGTTTTGATTTCCATCCGGGGAAGTAAAAAATGAATTATGTCCCGGCGCATACACCCCATTTTCAACACTTTGTTTGAAAACGGGTTCAGGATGCTTGGTCCATGCCGTGCTGTCCATAATATTACTATTCACCGAAGTACTCAGCATTCCCAGTGCATAATTATCCGTCCAACATCCACTCGCAGAATAGATCAGGAATAATTTTCCGGCATTCTTCAACACCTGTGGTCCTTCATTCACATCCACATGAGGTACATCATTGGGGTTGTTAAGATCTCCTACCGTTTCCCATTCCAATTTGGGACTGGATAACCTAACCCTCTTTCCGGTAACGGTCCAGGGATTACTCATTTCAGCAATAAAAATATCCTGGCGGCCATTATGATCTCCTTCCCATCCCGACCATAACAGGAAAAGTTTACCATTGTGTTCATATACCGTTCCATCGATCGACCATTTATCCTCTGGGGTTTCCAGTTTTCCTTTCATGACCCATTCTCCTTTTAGTGGGTTGCGATGTGAATTTTCCAATACGAACAAACGGTGATCAACATTCCTGCCACTGTCAGCTGCAAAGTATATATACCATTTGTTATTTAGCCTATGGATCTCGGGGGCCCAGATCTCTTTTGAATATGGCCCTTTTGCAGGTGGCTGGAATACAATCTTTCTTTTGGCATCCTTTAGTTTGGCAATATTCTTTGTCTTGAAGACGGTTACATTTCTTCCGGTTGTATGCGTATAATAATATTTCCCTTTATGATAAATACACCATGGATCAGCGCCGGCAGGCAGCAAAGGATTAGTAAAAGTTTTTTGAGCAGTAAGATCAGGAATGAAAAAAGTGAACACTACCATCATTACAATTGTCGATCTCATTGTTTTCATAAGTGACCACATTTAATAAGAAACGTTTTGCATTTTTGAATATAGGTAAAAAACTGTTTCACCTAAAAGCTTTATTCACTGTCACCCTACAAATAGAGGTAAGTATGTTTGCCCGATGCACATCTAGAGTTAAAAACCTAAAACTGTTTTAAATCATATACTTCTTCTAAGAAATCCCCTATTTTGAACCGGTTTATTTTTGCATGATGGAAACTTCTTACAAAGATCATTGGGAAAATGTTTTCAGTACAAAAGCTGAAGATGAAGTCAGCTGGTTCCAACCGTATCCAACAACTTCCATGGAGTTTGTTGACCTCTTCAATCTTCCCCTGGCCGCCAATATCATCGATATCGGGGGTGGAGATAGTCATTTCGTAGATGCCTTACTGGACAAGGGTTTTCATAATGTTTACGTGCTGGATATTTCGGCCAATGCGATCGAAAGAGCCCGGCAGCGACTGGGAGAAAGGGCAAAAAAAGTTCACTGGATAGTTTCAGATGTGACCAGCTTTGTACCTCCGGTACAATTTGATTTCTGGCATGACCGGGCAGCATTTCATTTTCTTACTACTGAAGATAAAATTTCCAGATATGTCTCCATTGCAGAATATTCCATTAAGAAAGGGGGCTATCTGATACTGGGAACATTTTCAGAGAATGGTCCCAAAAAATGCAGTGGCCTGGAGATCAGGCAATACTCCGAAGCCACCATGTCAGAGAGATTTGAATCATCTTTCAACAGGATCAAATGTATAACCGAGGACCATCCAACTCCATTCAATACTATTCATAATTTCCTGTTCTGCTCATTTAGGAGGAAATGAAAGGGATTAAGTATTGAACGATTCCCGTTGCTGCCAAACACATGTCTGACNNCGGCGTTTCACTTCCTTCAATTAAAAATATTTTCTGGTCGCCTTTACCGTATGCGTTAATCATAATTGGCAAGACCCCATCCACCACAGCATTTTCCCGGATGCCTTCAACATCAATGGCGGGCCCGTTTCTTACTTCAAAAGGTATAAGCCTGATGCCTTCTTTCCCAGATGGATCTTTACTGACGATTTTCAGCGTATGCCGGCCATCAACCAGTTTACGGGTGTCCAGTTCAAAATTAACCGGAGAAGTGAAGGCTGCAACCGGCTGTTCTTCATCATCTATAAAAACAACTATTTTGCTTTTATCTTCCATGTTAGTCAATATTTAAAATCTCTCGCTTGATATGGTTTTCTGATTTTTCGCCGGGTTGAACCAGCCATTTTATGGAGAAGTATAGTGTAAAGACAACAATTACCGCGGTTACGGATATAATAAGGAAATCCCAATTGCTTTCCGGTCCAGCCCCATGTGTGATATCTTTAAAATACCTCGGTTGTGCAATCCTACAGGAGGCACAGGCCAATGACACTAAACCCTGCATTAGCAANNTTATTCCTGCACCTGTGTTTTCACAAAATCCATGATCTTCTGTATTTCTTCCTGTGTAACTTTTTTTCCATTATTGCCCCATGCCGTTCGTTCATGATTGATAATCGCAGTAACCTCTGCTGCACTAAAATTGGCGGCAGAACCAACAGCGGGCATAACACCGTAGTCTGCCCGGGCATCATAACCATTCATGATAATACTCACATACAATTCGAGGTTGTCGCCATTTACTACTTCACTTCCTTTTAAAGGGGGAAATGCACCCGGTAACCCTTCGCCATTGGGCAGATGGCAACTCTGGCAATTGGCCGTATACAATGAAGCACCGTCAGGTTCTGTTGTGGCAGCCGCTGTTCCTGCCTGCTTCTGCTCCCGCTTGTAAAGGAAGTCGGGTGAAGGCGTGCCATCAGGAAGTTTGGTTTGCTTCAGCGATTGCAGGTAGGCAATTAAATAAAGTGCATCCTGGGTGGCAACTACTTTTCCTTCTCGTCCATTCATAAATTCTTTCGGAACATTCACGACCACATCACCCTTTTCCGGTTGCTCTTTTATGGTAAATAACCATGGATAAGAAGGCATGATGGACTCTTTTACCACGGTGCGGGGGTTAAATAAATGCACCAGGTTCCAATCCCTGCTGGGTTGTCGGTTACCCACATCCGTTAGGTCGGGTCCGGTACGTTCAGTTCCCATCAGGGTGGCCGTATTGCGCCAGAGATCGGTACGGTGAATCCCTGCATAATCGGCTGCGATACCCGGCCTCGAGCCAAAGGATTTATCCATGTCAAGGTTTCTTACCTGCTGGGTATGACAGGCCACGCATCCATTGGAGATATAAAGATTCTTTCCCTTTATGGCATCTGCACTTAAAGGTTCTGCCCCCGGCAAAGGCCTGTTGTTCTTTTGATTGTTGAGCGCCGGAAGAACTGCCACCAATAAGGTGAGCACCGCAAAGAACAGGAATGCTGTTCTGAAAAGCTTTTTATGATTATTGAAAAATTCCATTTGATCCGTTTAACATGAATTAATTACTGTTTGCTTCAGTGGGAATTAATTTTTCCAGTTTCCTCAGCGCCGCGTCTTTCACATCTATTGTTTCGGGCCTGCTTAACATTTTATATATGTTATAGGCGAAGAAAATATGCGACAACCACATGAGGCTTCCACCAATGGCCCGCCAAAGCCAGTAAGGAGCCATATGTACAACTGATTCTATAAAAGGCTTTCCTTCTATCCACATCTGTCCTCTTAATGTACTGCCGATCATCAGCGGGATAGTGTAAAACAAAAGACCAATCAATGCCAGCCAAAAATGAGCTCCGATGGTAACCTGGGGAGCTTCCTTACCGGTAAGTCGTGGTATCACGGCATACATCCCCGCCCAAAGGAAAAAGCAGATAATGCCATACATGGTTAGATGGGAATGAGCCACGGTGAAATCCGTAAAATGCCATATCAGGTTGGTAGAACGGAATGCTTCTGCAGTTCCCTGAAGAGAACCGGTAAAGTAAAAGATAATGCCTACCAGGAAAAAAGGCAGCGTATAACTTCCAGCCACTTTATGCCATGCGCCTTTAAAGGTCATAACAAAATTGGTGGTTCCTGCAACAACGGGAATAACCATTCCTACGCTACCCACAATAGCCACGGTTTGCAGCCACCAGGGGATTGAACTAAACACAAAATGGTGTGTACCAATCAGGGTATAAAATAATATTTGCGTCCAGAAAGCAAGAACACCAAGACTATAAGAATAAATAGGGCGGTTCAATTGCTGTGGTAACATGTAATAAACAATCCCCAGTGTAAAAAGCATGAACCACATGCCTACTCCCTGGTGCATATAATATCCCTGGATGATAGTTTCTCCAAGTCCATCCTGCCAGGCGGGCACATAGGCCACCACAGTGATGGTTATGGCAAACATAATCGCGGAAACGATATACCAGTTTGAAATATAGATTTCTTTGGTCTTACGCCTGGCAATAGTTTGAAGAAAATTGATCAGCGTAAGCACGATACCGATGGCGAATAATAACATTACGGGCCAGATATACTCGCGGTATTCTCCGCCCCCGTTATTGATGCCGGCCATTAAAAAAATAGTTCCGATTATTACGGCGGCATTAATGAACCAGAGAGCGTACCATCCTTTTTTAAGGCTTGCCAATGATGTATTACTTACCATGGGAACAATGTAATAGCCCAGTCCCAGCATTCCCAGGGATGCCCAACCCCAGAAGACCGAGTTGGTATGAACAGGGCGAAGGCGACCGAAACTCAGCCAGCTTACCTGGTCGACATCCGGGGCAACGAATTTGATTCCTACATACTCTCCAATGGTGGTTCCGAAAAGCAACCAAAATGCAGCGCAACCAAAATACCAAAGTATGAGTTTTGATAATTCAGGATCAATATTGGGACGTTTTACCGCCTTCTTTTTCCTGGCAATAAAACCGATATAGCCTTCAGTTTCAATATTCCCTATTAGTCCTTTCCTGTCGGCAGGTTTATAGTGGCCAGATAATTCATTATGCGTAAGATTATAATCCAGGGCAGCCTTCCTTGTTGCAAGTGCTTCGGTAGCTTCTGATTCCGAAAGAGTTGCCAGGTATTCTGCAAAAAGGCTTGCTTCTCTCAGATCCTGCTTTCTGCGGTTCCTTCTTAATATATTGGATAATTTCACAATCATCAGCACAATGCCAGCCAGTATAGGAATCAGGATCAGCGTAATGGTAATGAGGATACCGGCTTCACTGAACAACCCAGAATCTGAGCTTTTGGTTTGCGCATATACAGAATGACCAGGAAANNCGGGCTTTTGCTGGTTAATTACTTTCAAAATTTTTTCAATCTGGTCGCTGCTCATGTTTGCCAGGTACTTATGATACTGATGAACCTTCTTATCATTCTTTTGATTCCTGTGTTCGGCTACCAGCGATTTCGATTCGAGGGACAAAAAGATAACGGCAATAAGAAGAGCGAGTACTACCAGTCCTAATACAACGAAGATGCCGGTATCTCTGGGGGCCATCGAATTTCCTGTAGACTGAGCCACAGCTAATACAGGAATGACCAAACACAGCACAGAAACCAGCACGCTTCGCTTCCAACTTAGAAAAGTTTCCATATATAATATTTTAGGATCTTTTACTCTTTTACTATTAAAAAAAATTACCGTTTCAAATATCTTTCACCCAATTCCAGGGCGGTATTATAATCCCCCAGTTTGGCATTTTGCATCATCGTTTTGATATGTTTCCTGATGCTAACAAACTCATCATGGATCGGGCAGGGTTTCTTCTCCGAACAGGTTTTAAGCCCCAGCCCGCAGCCGGAAAACAGCTTATCGCCATCGATGAAAATAATGATATCGGCAAGACTGTTTTTCATTCCAGCCTTATCGAGATAAAACCCGCCGGTAGGACCTTTGGCGGAAAGCACCAGTCCATTTTTGGCAAGGTCCTGCAATATCTTTGCAATAAAAGGCTCGGGAGAGTCGATGGCTTTTGCTATCTCCTTTACCCCCACTTTAGTATTGCTTTTTGATTTTTGCGCAACAAAAAGCATAGCCCTGATTGCATATTCACAGGTCTTTGATACCATAAATTGTTTATTGACCGCAAAGATAGGAGGAAATGAATTAGTAAAAGACTTAAAACTCTTTTACTTTTAACTTTACAGGAATCCTTAAGACTAATAGATGTTAGTTTCTTCCAGAAGCAACAGAACAATAAGCAGTTGTTAAAGCGTCAACCACCAAATCCTTTTTCACTTTTTTCAGCTCGATAATTGTCCACCCCTTCTTGCCCCAGGCATTTTTTACAGGATAGATTGCCATCCTGTCAACGGATGAAAATACATCCTGGTCGATAGCTGAAAGTTTTACACAAGCGATCTTTTGAACGTTATCATAGGTTGCAAAAATCTTCTTCTTCACCTTAAAAGAAGTCTTTTCAAAATGAGGTGCTTCTGTAACCTCCGGAAAGGAATTGACAAGCTTCCTAATGGCATTTAAACTTATCATTTGGCAATAGTTAACTGGCAATTAAAAAAAAACGAGCGATGAATTTAAAATTCTTTCCCAGAAACTATTTACCGCTAGTACCAAATTATT
>DQHT01000152.1:0-1526 GCA_003531115.1 Bacteroidota bacterium
GGGATGGCTTTGTGGCTTTTTGCATGTCAGCAACCAGCAAACCATCGGAAGGAAATTAGTTTGAACGGCACCTGGAAAATTGCCAAAACTGATTCGATCACTCAAATTCCATCTTCATTTATTTCGGAAGCTGCCGTTCCCGGATTGGTTGACATGGCTTCTCCTTCAGTTGACAATCAGGATACAGCATATACTAATTCGGTCTATTGGTACAAAAGAACATTCACTTTAGATGGATCCGATGCAGGGGTCATTCAGTTGAAAATTAACAAGGCCAAGTACCACACGCGGGTATTTTTGAACGGGAAACAGGTAGGCGAAAATGTGTACAGTTTTACTCCTTCGTTGTTCGATGTAAAGTCGTTTCTGATGCCTGCCGGTGAAGAAAATGAACTGGTGATTGCTGTTGGCTGCAAAAATAATTTACCCGATACCGTGACTCATGGCGGCGATTTCGAGAAAACCAAATACATTCCTGGCATTTACGATGATGTAAAACTCACGCTGACAGGCTACCCGTATATTCAAAACGTACAGGTAGTTCCCGATGTGAAAAACAGCAAGCTTCGCGTGGTCACCGAATTAAATCCCGGAAACAATACCGATCTCTCTGTTGATTATTCGGTATGCGAGGCGGCTTCAGGAAAAGTAATTGCCAAAGGTTCTTTTTCCGGGGAGAAAAACGGAGAAAAGGCAATTCAGGTCATCGACTTAAATATCGACATGAACAACTGTCAGTTGTGGACTCCTGAAAATCCGTTTTTGTACGACCTGAAACTTTCCACTTCAGGCGACAATACCAAAACCCGTTTCGGGATGCGCACTTTCGAAACCAGCAAAGACAGCGGCGTTTTTCTTCTCAATGGAAAACCCTATTACCTGCGCGGGACCAATGTGTGTATTTTCCGGTTTTTCGAAGACCCCGATCGCAAAGGCTTACCATGGGACGGTAAATGGATCACTAAACTTCACGACCGTTTTAAAGAGATGCACTGGAACAGTATCCGGTATTGCATTGGGTTCCCGCCCGAAAGATGGTACGAAATTGCCGATAGCGTTGGTTTCCTGATTCAGGACGAATATCCGATATGGACAGGAGGAAAAGGTGGATTTGAAAAGCTGCTGAAAGGAATAACTGCCGGACAACTTGCAGTGGAATATCGTCATTGGATGCGCGAACGCTGGAATCATCCGTGTGTAGTTGTCTGGGATGCACAAAACGAGTCGGTTAACGACACAACTTCAAAGGCCATTCAGATGGTTCGTGAATTGGACTTGTCAAATCGTCAGTGGGACAATGGCTGGGCAGCTCCGGCAACCGATCAGGATGTTCTTGAAGCGCATCCGTACCTTTTTTCGAGATACATGAAACAGTTGCCAAAAGCAGAGGGGTACCTCGAAGAATTGCTGGCTTCGCCTTTGGTCCCCGGAAATGATCCTAACGACCGAACTCCATTGCCAGAGGGAAAAAGATACGATAACCAGGTCGTTATTTTAAATGAATATGGCTGGATTTGGCTTAATAG
>DQHT01000152.1:1638-5309 GCA_003531115.1 Bacteroidota bacterium
TGGTCGTTCCGGTACACCTGATCAACGATACGTACGACAGTGTGGAAGATTCGGTCAAACTGAATTTATATATGGACAACGTTCTGGCTTTAAGCCGGTCTGTTTCCTACAAGTTGAGTGGCCTTGGCAAAGAAATTATTGAAATGCCGGTAATCATTCCTGATAAAAAAGGCATTTACCGTATGGAAGCCGAAATCAGCTACAAAGGCGAATTAATTAAAAGTATACGCGAATTTGAAGTCAAATAAGAAATGAATAAAAAGTATTTAAACAAGCCCTCAAAATTCACAAACCTTCCGGTTGTGGAGGTGAAAAACGAATCTTACAAAGTTGAAAACGGTTGGGCAGCTATTTGTTCCCGTTTAAACAAAGAAATATCGGCTATCGGAGGAAAGAAAAAACTTTTGGTGATTGAAACTTATCAGGGAGTGATCCACGAAGAACTGATTTCGAATCTGAAAGCAGGCCTGAAATGTGATCGTTTTATCCAGGCTTCAGAATATATGTTGCCTGAAGAAGAGATCAAAAAGCTGGTTTTTCAGGATGTGACCAACGACCGCATTTTCGGCTTTCTCACCCGCTTGACAATGGATACCTTTTTCGATCCTGAAAGAGTAAAAGCCATTCAATCAGAAATTGCTGACACGAAGGAAGAAATCATCATTATTTACGGCAGCGGTGCGAGTTTGCTACGTCCTGAAGCCCCCTCCACCGGAGGGGGTTGGGGGGAGGCCCTGGTTTATGCAGACATGGCTCGTTGGGAAATACAACTCCGGATGCGCCAGCATTTAGTGGATAATTTGGGCGTGAAAAATCGCGATACTGCTGACTGGATGCTTCTTTATAAACAAGGTTTTTTTGTGGATTGGCGCGTTTGCGACCGCCTGAAAAAGACACTGTTCGATAAATGGGATTTCGTGCTCGATACCAACAAAATTGGTCAGCCAAAACTGGTTGAAGGCAAAGCTATTTTGGAAGGTCTCGAACTAGCCACCAATCGTCCATTTAGCGTGGTTCCGTTTTTTGATCCCGGTCCGTGGGGCGGACAATGGATGAAAGAAGTCTGCAACCTGGATGAATCGGCGCCCAATTATGCATGGTGTTTCAATGCTGTTCCAGAAGAAAACAGTTTGTTGCTGAAGTTTGGCGAAGATGTGATCGAGATTCCATCGATCAACCTGGTTTTCCGTCATCCGCGTGAGCTAATGGGCGATCCGGTTCATGGCCGTTTTGGCGACGAATTCCCCATTCGATTTGACTATCTCGATACGATGGAAGGCGGTCATTTGAGCCTTCAGGTTCACCCGTTGACTGAATACATTCAGGAGAAATTTGGTTTGCATTACACGCAGGACGAAAGCTATTATATGATGGAGGTGGAAGACGATGCCATTGTTTACCTCGGTTTGCGTGAAGGGGTAAATCCGGAAGAAATGCTGGCTGATCTGGAAGAAGCTCAGGCAGGAGGAAAACCTTTTGAGGCCGAAAAACATGTACAAACCTGGCCGATGAAGAAGCACGATCATGTGTTGATTCCGGCCGGAACGATTCACTGTTCAGGAAGAAGCAGTATGGTGCTCGAAATCAGTGCCACTCCCTACATTTTTACTTTCAAATTATGGGATTGGGGCCGATTGGGAATGGACGGAAAACCACGACCGATCAACATTGAGCACGGCAAAAAGAATATTCAATGGGATCGGACAACAGAATGGACCCGCCAAAATCTGGTCAACTGCATAGAAAGAGTGGCAGAAGGCGATGGCTGGGTTGAAGAACGAACCGGTTTGCACGAACGCGAATTTATTGAAACCCGCCGCCATTGGTTTACCAAAAAGGTGGAGCACCATACCAACGGCGGAGTTGATGTGATTTGTCTGGTGGAAGGCGATGAGGTAATTGTTGAAAGTCCAACCCAAGCTTTTGATCCATTTATCGTGCATTATGCCGAAGTGTTTATAGTGCCGGCAAAGGTTGGTGCATACACCATTCGCCCCTACGGAGCAGGCGAAGGACAGAAATGCGGCACCATGAAAGGATATGTCAGGTTTTAAAAACAAAAAATAAAATCATCATGAGAGTTATAACACTTCTTTTTCTCACACTGTTTATTTCTTGTAAAATGGAAAAATCAAATCAGACCACCATCACAATCGATGCTTCAAAAAAAATACATACCATGCAAGGCGGTATGGGGGCATCGTGGCATGCGCTAAGTAAAGAAATTCCACTCGAAAACGAGAAGTATAAATACCCAATTAGGGAAATAGCCCCACGGGGCAGTGCCTATGGTGGTAATCCACCGGTTTCTGACACTGTAGTTTGGAACCAAATAAAAAGCCATGCTGCATGGCTTGGCCTTAACTTTATAAGGGTTGAACTCGACCAACGCATGTATGAACCTGAACGTGACCGTTTTGATTGGGATAATGAGGAGATGCAGGCACTTTACCTTATTCTGGACTGGTGCCAGGCCAATGGTGCTGATGTGTTCCTTCAGCAGATGTGGGGACATATTGAATGGAATTCCATTCCAGGAGTTCACCCTCTGTTGAGTGCACCTGCTAATCTCGACGATTTTGCCAATGGCATTGCTACCTTGCTTGAATACCTTACGAATCAAAAAGGGTACACTTGTATCAAATACTTCTGTATGACTAACGAGCCACCGGGTGGTAACTGGGGTTACTGGTGGGATTACGGCGATGCTAAAGGATCAATCAACGATGCATGGAAAAGACTGAAGGAGGAGTTTGATGCACGTGGGATTGCCATTCCCATCTCGGGTCCCGACTGGACAAGCATGCCTCCATTTGATGAATCGAAACTAAGCTTTGCTCCACATTTGGGTAGCTTCGACATACACTCATACGACGGCGTAACACCCGAAGGAGAAGCCAACCTGAAGAGATGGGCAGATTGGTCCCATGCTCAAAACAAACCCTTTTTTATGACGGAATATGGCAATATGAGTTTGGGGTATGGCGACGATCATCCGGGACAAAAATCATTTGAAGCGGCCTTGTCGAATGCCAGCGATGTTATAAGAGCCCTGCGTGCCGGCGTTGACGGGGTAAACCGTTGGAGCTTTACCAACCGTGGCGACCTCGATGGCCAGTGGCAGCTTATCCAAACATTCAACCGTGAAACAAAATCTTATCTGAAAGAGGTTGTTCCCGAAAAGGAAGCCTATTACGGATTTGGAATTATCTCTCGCTTTCTGTCAAAATATTCTTCTACGGTAGAAGTATCTGTAAACCAACCCGACAGTGTGGTAATGATTGTGGCATTATTGAGCCCGAAAGGCGAACTTACAGTATTTATGCTGAACCCGTCGGAACAAATTTTGAATCTAAATCTGGAAATAAAATCATTGCCCGATAAACAACTCAATATCTATCAGGTTACAAAAGAAACAGTAAATCAACCGGGGATTACATTGAATTCAATCGGAGAATTTGATTCGAACAGTAACAAGCAGCTGAATCTTCCTCCGCGAAGCATAACAACCATAAGTAGTTACGCGTTGAGAAATGAGAATAAAGGTGTAATAATTCATTGATAAAGGACAATTCAAAGTATGTTCAATCCAGGTTTTATTATTCAACCTACGGTTAACCCGATGGGTTTCATTTATGGCGAGGGCGTTTTTGGTCCCGAAGTGGAAAACC
>DQHT01000049.1:0-35563 GCA_003531115.1 Bacteroidota bacterium
TGTTCCGCTGTTGGAACGGCCGTACCAATACTCATTTCCTTATAGAATTGTCGGGAATCGGCATTAAATATGACCGTATTAAAATGTTTGGCAAGTTGAATGGCCAGTTCGGTTTTACCTGAAGCGGTCGGACCGCCGATCAGGATAACCTGTTTGTTATTTTTTGTCATTAATCTTCTTCAAACCCTTCTTCACCAAAGAGGTCTTCGGTGCTATCCTCTTCTTCATCATCGACTACATCGTCTTCCACCTCATCTACCTCGTCTACCACGTCGTCTCCTGCAATGGTTTCTTCACCCATATCGTCTGTTTCTCCTACATCCAGATGTTCTCCCAGCATTTCTTCGGCTATTTCTCCACCAAGCAGGTTTTTGGTGAGGTAATCAAATTCTTCATCTTCCAGATCGGCACCTACTTTTCTCTGGGTTTTATATTGTTTGGGCGGTTTTGATTCGCTCCGTACCACCTGAGGATAGGTTTTTTTCGGATCTTCATTCATGGCAATACCTACCAACTCCACCATAAAGACCCATTGTTCACTGAGGTCGTAAATATAGAGCAGTTTTTGATGCGGATCATTGATGAGGGAACTCAGCCGGGTGCTGCTGAACATGGTCGTTTCTTCCATCCCGCTTTCGGGAAGAAAAATGAACTTTTCATGCTTTTTCCAGTAGTCGTCGCTGATATAAAAAAGGGCGTTGTGCCGGGTATCGAATTCGATGGATTTAAGAATAGCAAAATGCAGATCTTCCAGGGTCTGGCCCGAGCGCACTTCGATAACCCGGATAATTTCATCATCCTCTTCGAAACAAACTTTAAATCGGTAAATAGCCATATATACAAAAGGCAAAATAAAGCCTAATCTCTCGTTATATCAATGCGATTTTCTTTTGAGGCCCAGTTCCCCGCCCTTTTTCAGCATAAATTCCCTGGCGGCTCCGTGCTCATTGGGAATATTTCCATCCAAAATGGCTTCCCTCACGGCAAGTTTCACCCTGCCAATGTCTTTCGGGTCAGAAATTACAAAGGCATCCATGATATCGTTCCCGCTTATCGGAGGTTGCCAGTTGTTCAGCCGGTCGCGTTCTGTTACGTCGGCAATTTTGATCTTTACCAGCTCCAGATTGCGCAGGTAGCGTTTTACTTTCACCTCATTTTTTGAGGTGATATCGGCTTTGCATAACAACAACAGGTCATTCACTTCATCACCTGCCTCCACGATCAGCCTGCGTATGGCCGAGTCGGTCACTTCTTCTTTTGAAAGTACAATAGGACGAAGGTGGAGCAGAACCAGTTTTTCAACATACTTCATCTTTTCATTCAGGGGCAGGCGCATTCTTCTGAATAGCGGTTTCACCATGCGCGAACCTTTGTCCTCGTGACCGTGAAAGGTCCAGCCATGTCCTTCTTCAAAACGTTTGGTCTGGGGTTTGGCAATATCATGCAGGATGGCAGCCCAGCGCAACCAGAGGTCGTCGCTTTCCCTGGCTACATTGTCGAGAACCTGCAGGGTATGGTAAAAATTGTCTTTATGCGAGAGTCCGTTTTTCTTTTCTACCCCTTCCAGCAAACAAAATTCCGGGAAAATGCGTTGCAGGAGTCCGGTTTGATGGAGCAATAAAAACCCTCTGGATGGCACAGGGGAGAGGATGATTTTGTTCAGTTCATCGATCACCCTTTCCATACTCACAATTTCAATACGTTCAGAATTCCGGCTGATGGAGTCGCGTGTGCTCTCCTGAATGGCAAAATCCAGCTGGGTGGCAAAACGAATGGCCCGCATCATCCGCAATGGATCATCGCTGAAGGTGATATCCGGATCAAGCGGAGTGCGTATTGTTTTAGTATGTAGGTCTTCGCGCCCGCCAAATGGATCGATAAGTTCACCAAAACGCTCCGGATTCAAACACAAAGCGAGCGCATTGATGGTAAAGTCGCGCCGGTTCTGATCGTCTTCGAGGGTGCCGTTTTCAACCAGGGGTTTGCGGGAGTCGCGTTGGTAGGATTCTTTGCGGGCACCCACAAATTCGATCTCCCATCCTTCGCTGCGCAGATTGGCTGTCCCGAAATTGCTGTAAAAATTTACGGATGGATGACCCGGCAATTCCGCTGCTACCGCATGGGCCAGGTCAATTCCGCTGCCGAGTACCACAATGTCAACATCTTTACTTTTTCTTCCCAAAAAAGCATCCCGCACAAACCCCCCGATCACATAAACTTCCAGGTTTGAGGCAGATGCTACCTTGCTTATCGTTTCAAAAAAGGGTTCCTGTAAGTAGTTGCGGTACATGAAGGGGCAAATATAGGAAGGCAAAAGTGAATAGGAGGAAAAATTGATTTGCCAATTCCATATTCTGACCCTATACTTGCGGCGTTATTTAGAATTAATCTAAATTAAAATAATCACAAATGAAAAAGCTTAAAAACATCTTTATCCTTACCGCTGTAAGCATTGTGTTCGCCACCTCATGCTCCGAAGAAAATGAACCGGTTAAAAACCCATTGAACATTGCCACAACATACACATCTGTACATTTTGACACCAACACCTATCAGGAACGCGAACTTTCCCAACGCTTTTCGAACTTGGTTTCCGAAATGAAACTTGGTGAAAATCCTGCCAATACGCTTGACCTTAACGCACTGGTTTCTTTGTGGAATGAAGGAGGGTCGAAAAGCCTGAAAGCCAATGCAGGTTGGATGGGAAGCCAGGTTGAGAACTTCTACTTTCCTGAATTGGTGAAACATAGTGGAAGGACCTATCATCCTGACTTTGGAGATACGGCCACCTTCGGTGGTGTTTTTCAATCGAGATTGCTCAATGAAGGAGCTTTTGAGATCCTACAGGGAGTAGACAAAGGCTCTTATGCCGGCTTGTTCCTCCATCAGATCCTTGAATTAAAAAAAGGCACGTTCGACTTAATAACGCTGGACAGAATGCTGGCCTTATACGGCGCACATCCATCATTTCCCAATACACCAACTGCTGCAAATACGACCTACCCGGATAAAGACATTGCTAACTATGCCTCACGTCGCGATAAAAATGATGGAAGCGGTTTCTATACCCAAATAAAAAAGGAATTCCTTACCCTGCAGGCTGCCATCAATGCCGGATCTGACTACAATGTTGAAAAGGATGAAGCATTCGCCCGCCTTATCCATACCATGGAAAAAGCACTGGCTGCGACATCCATCAATTATATGAACAGCGCCATCAGCAAACTCTCCAAAACCAATCCAACCGATGCCGACAAAGCCGGGGCACTCCACGATCTGAGTGAGGCGTTTGGCTTTATCCAGGGCTTTTCCAATTTGAATAGTCCCTATATCACCATTACCACGGAGCAAATCCTAACTTTGCAGGCTTTTTTGCAGTTTGATGGTCAGGACTATTCTTTTTACAAATTCACGAACGACCCTGTAAATACCCTTCCCGAACTGCTGAAGNNGCTGAAGGCGATCGACAAATTGCAGGCGATCTATGCATTCAGCCCCGCAGAAATGAACGATTTTAAAACCAACTGGGTAAGTGCCCAGGGCCGCTAAACATGAAAAAACCAGTCAATCTGTCTTCGCTTTTTTTCCTTGCTCTTGTTCTTTCTGTTAGTTCCTGTAAGGACACTGACGATACAAGCTCCGGTGATGCGTTTGACCGGGGACCTTTATTGGAACAGGTGGCTAAGCAGCGTATTCTGCCTGCAATTACCCGTTTTGAGGCGAGTGTGAATTCTTTAAGCCTAAGCCTGATCAGCTTTTCAGACACAACAGATTCCCTTCACCTGGCTAATGCAAAAATCGCATGGGAACAGGCCTTTATCGATTTTCAGTCGGTGAGGGGCTTCACTTTTGGTCCGGGTGAGCAGGGACTCATTGGTGATATCAATGAAAATCTCGGCACCTGGCCGGTTGATACGGCGAAAGTGGAGCAAAGAATTGTAGCCGCAGACCTGGTCATGAATGATTTTCGTCGTGATACCCGTGGACTGCTCACCCTCGAATACCTGCTTTTTGAACCCAATGCCCTGAGCCGTTTTCAGGGACCTGCTGCGAAGCCGCGTATGGATTATTTAATAGCTGTCGTACAGGATATTCAAACCTGGGCACAAACCCAAACCACTGCCTGGACAGCTTATTTACCTTCTTTTATTGCCGATGAAAGTAAAGCTGCGGGCAGTTCGATCTCCGAACTGTATAACCATTGGTTGCAAGATTTTGAAGGCATTAAAAATTTCAAAATTGCACTGCCGGCAGGCCTGCGTGTGGGACAAACCCAGGCAGAACCCTATCTGGTTGAAAGCCGCTATGCGCACCGTTCGGTACGTTCCATAAAAGTGCACCTCGAACATATTGAAAACCTGTGGTATGGAAATGCCATGGATGGATCTGCCGGTTCAGGCTTTGACGATTATCTGGATAAAGTTGAAGGCGGAGCGGCATTAAAGCTGGAAACCACAGCCCAATGGGAGGCCATTCATACCGAACTGGCTAAATTTCAGGATAACGAAGACCTATCCGACTTGGTCATCCAGGATCCGCAGAAGGTGAGTGCCCTGCTCAATGAATTACAGAAAATGACCCGCTTTCTTAAAAGCGACCTGTCATCTGTTCTTGGAATTGCCATAACCTATAGCAGCGGCGACGGCGACTAAACTCCATGAAACCGAAAGAAGTCCTTACCTGGCTGAATGAACCCACCGCGATCGCACCGCTGGCGGGTTTTCGGGTGCTGTTCGGACTGGCCATGTTTATCAGTACCCTCCGTTTTATCCTGTTGGGGTGGGTGGATGATCATTATATTCAGCCGCTTGTTCACTTCACCTATTATGGTTTTTCCTGGGTTAAAGCGGGTCCTGCCTGGTTCATGTATGCCGTTCATGGCGTCCTGCTTCTCAGCGCTATCGGTGTGATGCTGGGATACAGATATCGCCTGTCAGCTGTTCTTTTATTCCTGTGTTTTACCTATACGGAGCTTATCGACCTCAGCTATTACCTTAACCACTACTATTATGTGAGTCTGGTTTGTTTGCTCCTGATCTTTCTGCCGGCTCATGCTGCGTATTCGTTCGATGCGAAGCAAGGCCGACAAAATGCCTATACCCATATTCCCCGCTGGATGCCGCTGAGCTTGATGGGGATGATGGCTATTGTGTATACCTGTGCCGGTTTGGCCAAGATCAACCAAGACTGGCTCATTCATGCGCTTCCCTTAAAGATCTGGCTGCCTGCTTCCTACGACCTTCCCGTACTCGGCCCCTTATTCGCATGGAAATACAGCCCCTGGATCTTCAGTTGGGCCGGTATGCTCTACGATTGTAGCATCGCAATCTTCCTTTTTAACCGCAAAACCCGCCCCTGGGCTTATTTGTCGGTTATCATCTTCCATTCCCTAACCGGCATCCTCTTTCAGATCGGGGTATTCCCCCTCGTGATGATGGCAGGAACCCTGATCTTCTTCAGTGCCGACTGGCACACAAGATGGTTGTCACGCATTAGACCATGGTCCATGGTCCATGGTCCATGGTCCAACGAAGCCTGGTCCGATCTAAAATCCCGATACTCCCTGACTGCCCGGTTATTTGCACTATTCTTCGCCATTCAGCTAATCTTCCCCTGGCGTTACCTGCTTTACCCCGGTAACCTCTTCTGGACCGAAGAAGGCTACCGCTTTTCCTGGCGTGTTATGCTGGTAGAAAAGGCAGGTACCGCGCAGTTTTATGTGCAGGAGCAGGGTTCTGACAGAAAAGGACAGGTCGTTAATAGCGAATTTTTAAACCTCCATCAGGAAAAACAAATGAGCTACCAGCCGGATATGTTGCTGCAATATGCCCGGTTCCTCCATGAGCATTATAAAAACCAGGGATTAAAAAACCCGGTGGTCACGGCCGAGGTGTATGTGACCATGAACGGGAGACCAAGTCACCTGTATATCGACAGCACCCTGGACCTGGCTCAGGTTCAGGATAACTGGAAGCCTAAAACCTGGATAAAACCCTACCCATGGAACGAATAGGCATCCTTTTAATTTCTGTTTTTCTGTTCCTGGGAGGATCGCTCGGTGCGCAAACAGGCGGCATTTCAGGTTATGTGACGTGTTCGGATTCAAGCCCCTGCCGGGAGGCTGTTATTATGCTGGAATATAGTGGCTTCTATACAGATCCGGATGACAAAGGCTTTTTCAGTCTGGCGAATATTCCCTGCGGAAACTACAAGCTGGTGGCTTTTGCGTATGGATATCAGACCTATATGCAGCCGGTACGGATAGACAGTTCGGTGCAAATGATCCAAATTCACCTTACCGCCCTTGGAAAGCAGTTTGACCCTGTTATTGTTCAGGGTGAACGGATACGAAGCCTGGGGATCAGCCGTAAAGAGAATGTAGACGGAGCCAACCTCTACGCGGGGAAAAAAACAGAGGTGGTTCAGCTGGCCGATATACAGGCCAACCTCTCAACCAACAATGCCAGGCAGGTTTTTGGCAAAATAACCGGACTCACCATTTGGGAATCGGATGTTGCCGGTTTGCAACTGGGGGTGGGGGGAAGAGGACTGAGTCCGAATCGTACCGCCAACTTTAACACCCGGCAGAATGGGTATGATATCAGTGCCGATGCCCTCGGGTATCCGGAAGCATATTATACTCCGCCAATGGAAGCTCTGGAACGTATCGAAGTGCTGCGAGGTGCTGCCTCGCTTCAATATGGAACCCAGTTTGGGGGCATGCTCAATTTTGTGACCAAACGAGGCCCGAGCGACAAACGATTCGAGGTAAACAGCCGGCAGACCCTGGGTTCTTATGGCTATTTCGGGTCCTTTAATAGTTTCGGCGGGACTCTGGACAGTGGTCGATTTAATCATTATAGCTATATCCAATACAAACGCGGAAACTCCTGGAGAGAGAACAGCGGCTTTGAGGCTGTTACAGGGTCCGTAAAATTAAACTGGCAAATTTCTAAAAAATGGCAGCATCAGGTGGAGTTTACCGGTATGAACTACCTGGCTCAACAGGCCGGGGGACTGACCGATGCCGCATTTAAAGAAGACCCCCGCCAGTCATTCCGCTGCCGTAACTGGTTTCAGGTAAATTGGAACCTGGCTGCCTGGCAGGTGCAATACCGTCCGGATTCTGTCAACCTCATTGAAATGCGGGTCTTTGGTCTGCTGGCTGAGCGGAGTTCCCTTGGAAATCTGGAACGGATCAACCGCATCGACCTCGGCGGAAACCGAAATTTGATACAGGGGAAATTTGCCAATATTGGTCAGGAACTCCGCTGGCTTAGGACCTTTACCTGGCTGGGAAAACCCCAGTTTAACCTGTTGGGTTATCGCATCTATTCTGGTCATTCGAAAGCCAGACAAGGCGATGGAAATGCCGGTAGTGGAGCTGATTTTTACTTCCTCCATCCTGATGACCTCGAAAACAGCGATTACCGTTTTGCCAATACCAACCTGGCTCTTTTTTGGGAGCAGGTACTGCAGCTGGGTACCCGTTTAACAGTAAGTCCGGGTGTACGTGCAGAATACATTCGAACTGCCGCTTCAGGCTATTATAAACTTCGTGTTTTGGATGCGGCCGGGAATCTGGTTGTTGATGAAAAGATCCAGGATGCCCGCGACCGCGAAAGGAGTTTTGTGATCGCAGGAATAGGAGGACAGTATAAGCTGAATTCAAAAGTGGAGGTTTATGCCAATATCAGCCAGAACTATAGGGCCATCAACTATACCGACCTGCGTATCAGCAACCCCGGTTTCCGGGTAGATTCGAATCTCAGGGATGAACACGGCTTTACGGCAGATCTGGGAATACGCGGAGAAAAAGCAGGCTTATTTATTTATGAACTCACCGGATTTTATCTGAAATACAACGGCCGGATCGGTCAGGTGTTGCGGGCAGGGGAGGCGCCGCTTTACCTGGATTATCGCTTTCGCACCAATGTAGCCGATTCGCGCACCTATGGCGTGGAGGCAATGGGAGAGATAAATCTGTTCCGTTTGCTCAAAAAACGGAGTTTACGCTTTCAGGACCTGAACCTTTTTGTGAACATGGCCTTTACCGACGCCCGTTATCTGGCACCGGAACAAAAGGCGATCGATCAAAAGGAAGTGGAAATGGTTCCCGGTATGCTAATACGAAGCGGCTTGCGCTACCGCTGGAAATCTTTCCGTTCCTCTCTGAATTATTCCTATACAGCTACCCATTTTAGCGATGCCACCAATTCAGAGTGGACGAGCAGTGCTATAGAAGGACGTATTCCGGCCTATGCGGTACTCGATTTTTCGACAGGCTGGAAGAAGGGAAAATGGAGTGTGGACCTAAGCGTGAATAATGTGCTAAACACAAAATATTTCACCCGTCGGGCCGATAGTTATCCCGGACCAGGCATCATTCCGGCGGAGGCGAGGGCGTTGTATCTTACTCTCGGTTTGCAGATCGGTAAATGAAACTCAACTTGCTGAGCCAAGCCCCGTTAACCAGTCACTTCGAGCTCGTCGAGAAGGGGCTGGAACGAGCACTTCAGGTCTGACCGGCTCTCGACTCGCCGTGGGGTTTAATCTAACTCTTGCAATACGTATGGCGGCTCGAGCTGACTTGTTTTTATATGATACCAGTCACTTCGAGCCTGTCGAGAAGAGGCTTGAACGGGCTCTTTAGGTCTTTCTAGAACTAGAATCGCAATAGGGTTTGTTCAAGCTTTTAGGTTAATCAAAAAAAAGGAGGGCCTTGACCCTCCTTTATCCTGAATAACAGGCAAATTATCTTCTATCGGGCAAACGCATTTTATGGCAGCGCATAAAGGCTCTGAATTGTTCCGGACTTAGTATGCGTTGAACCTTTGTCAGGTAAGCTTTGTAACAATGTTGGATCACATCAATATGCATCCGGATAAGTTTTTGGTTCTGCATTTTGAATTCATGACGCAGTTTTTCCATGGCCATTTTGAACTCCCTTTCAGTAAGGCGTTCAGCTCTGTATGCATGGATCAGTTCACTCCTGCGGTTTTCCATTCTTGCATGCAGTTCGCGGTGGGCACGGCGCATTTTTTCCATGGCAGCCTGACGGCAGTGGAGATAGTCGTTCCAGGCAGCAAGCAAATGGGCTTTTTGTTCATGGTTTAAGCGAAGTGCGCTGTCGGGATGGCAACGAACAGGTTTTTTTCCGGTTAATTCTTCAACGCCAAGGGGTTCTTCATCCAAAAAGGAGGGAATCCCTTCGTTTTCCATATAGAAAGCCTCTGTTTCCGTACCACCGAAAACTTCCATATTATCAAATGCGGCAGGAATTTGTTCGGCAAATCCCTCAGGGGTTTCCAGGCTCGTGTTGAGGTCATTTTGCTCCGGGTTTTCTTCGAAACAATCGACATGCTGCTCTTTTTGGCAAGAGCCAAGTCCTACTACCAGAACAAAGGCAAGTAGGGGCAAATAGCTTGATTTTTTCATGGTCCTTTTTTTTGCAATAGGATGTGCCTAATCGCAAATGGTTTAATACAAGCAAGCTAGATTATTATTTCAATTAATTTTCCGCATTGGGAAATTAACCGTGTTCACCTTTCCATCGACCTTGCCGGAGATCTCTGCCATCAATGAATCATTTGAAATTCGTCGGTAGCTGATCAAGGTAGGAAAGTCGTGAAAAACGTTTTCAAAACTCAGCGCACTGTCCGATAGGGATTTTAAAGTAAACGTAACAGCAGAATCGCCATTTTGTCCTGGCACCGTTGGTATGTAATAAAGCGTATTGGATTTAGCCAAAAGCTGAATGCGTTCATAATACTGGGTATCCTTTCCATCCACGGCAAAACTTTTTCCAAGCAAAAGGGTGTCACTTTGTTTGGTCCAGGCTTCGAAATAATTGCCTTCCGGACTTTCAATTTCCCAGGTTCCGATCAACCATTCGGTGCCGGATAACAGGGAATTTTTATCCGAACAGGAAAAGAAGCAAACCACGCTTCCAAAAACAAGTGTGAAAACGACTTTCATAATCAAAACTAACGAAATCGTCTTATTTATCCGCCGAAGCTCTGGAAATTCAAGCGGGTTAAACCAATCCTTATGAGCGTAGGCGGACCATCTCCCGGAAGCGAAACCTAAAAGTTGATCTGTGCCTGCAAACGAAGCAGGTTGCCATTTTGCAGGTTGTCTTGTTTTATAAAGTCCTCGTAGCGGCGGGATGACATGGTATACATGGCAACAAACTCAAACTGGGGTACCGGCTGCCATTCCACGCCTATTTCGAGTTCACGAACGGTATAGGAACGAGCATCGGTTTCGTGTTTTTTACCCCCGTCATAGTATTGCGCCCGTGTAAAGGGAATCAGGATCTGTTTGTTTTTGAAACGAAGCTGGTAGGAGAGGGTAACATGTCCGCCCTGCAGGTTTTGAACTTCGATCGAATCGGTTTCTTTATTGAATTCGGGACCACGTCCGATATTGTATTCGGCGATGATACCAAAAGGTTTGGGGTACAATATAAAAGAAGCCGCAACCCGTTCGTCGAGATAATTTTTATCAGCATTCGTTTTGATTCCAGGAGATAATTGAGAAGAGGCCATCACATAATATCCGGTATACCCTTGAATTCCCGGTTCAATTACCTGATTTCCGATTTTGAACGGATAACTTAGGCGGGCTACCACGTGGCGGTTATTATTGAGGTCGGGGCGGTTTGCGGTTTGTCCGTTATAAAACCCAAAACCAAATACACCATAATCCCCGGATCCCTTTAATCCATCCTTTACCAAACTGGAAAATAGAGCACGGGCTGATGTTGGTGCCCAGTAAAAAAACGCTCCCAGGTCACGTTCATTAGCCACAGCGCTATTTATTCCATCATTCCGGTCTAAAGGCATACGGTTCTGGCTCGATTGCATGTTTTCAAATCCATAGGGAATTTTGCTCTGTCCTATCCGAACCCTGAACTCGTTTTTCCGGTCGAAACCAATGTCCATATAGGCATCACGCAACTGGCCGAACTGAAGGTTGGTAGAAGTAGCAGAACTGGCAAAATCCGGCTGGATATAAAAGTATACCCTTTCACTGATCTGTCCGTAGAAGATGATACGCACGCGGCGCAGGAAAAATCCGCCATTTTCTCCCCAGCTTTTATCGCATTGCTCACATCCTAAATTGGGGTTAGTTTCCAATAAACGGTTATAACGCCCTTGTACATAACCCCGTATCTTGAATTTCTCGTACCATTGTCTCGATACCTGAACGGTACTGTCATTTTTTATTTCCCCCTGAGCCTGTGCTGTGTTTGAAAAAGCACTAATCAGAAACAAACTTAAAAGAGAGATAAAAAAGAAACCCGGACTTAACACCGGGCTTCTGCTTAATGCCTTGTTAACACAAAGGTTTTTTTGAATGGTAATGCGGTTTATCAGGGTTGTTTTTGTCATAATTTACTCAAAATAAGGAGGATATTCCTCGGATTTTGGTGCTATTTGTCGACAAAGGTCCTCTTACAGTGTTAAGGAATTGTTAACTGTATGTTATGAGTTTATTGATTTTGTGTAAACGCTATTCAAAACGCAAGCTTTCGATAGGATCCATGCGTGCTGCCTTCCGAGCGGGATAAAATCCAGCAGCCACACCGACCACAAAACAGAGTGTCACACCCAGTATCATNNGCCCGCCACCCACAAACGCAGAAACGGCATTGCCGGCAATTATACCTCCGATAATGCCAAGAATTCCTCCAACCTGACAAATGGTGATGGCTTCGATAAGGAACTGGGTCATGATAACCTTTGGAGTGGCTCCGAGAGCCTTTCGTGTTCCGATCTCCCGGGTACGCTCGGTAACAGAAACCAGCATAATATTAAGAAGCCCGATTGCTGCACCAAGCAGGGTAATAAAAGCAATTACCGTGGCAGCTATGGTGAGGAAGCGGAGATTATCGATCAGGTCATTAGCCAGACTGTCGCTTTTGATGATTTCAAAGTTCGTTTCATCGCTCACCCGGTGTTTGCGTATGACACGCATGAGCACCGTGGCCTCGCCAATAGCGGATTCCAGCAATTCGGGACTCGCAACTCCAACATTAACAGCGTAGGAGGTAGAGGATTTCAGGTACTTTTCTTTGGCAACACTCACGGGAATACAAACCATCCTGTCGGTTCCTGCTCCAATGGAACTACCTTTCGACTTTAATATTCCCACCACCCGGTAGGCAGAAGAGCCCACAAGCACATTTTTGCCAATAGGATCGGTTTTTTTGAACAGCCGCTCAGCCACATCACTTCCGAGCAACACGAAATTATTGTTCAGTTTGATATCGCTTCCACTGAAATTCCTTCCCTTTTCAATACTATGCCCGGCTACATCCAGATAATTTTCATCGACACCGATCACGCTGATATTCGGGTCTGTTTTTTCGGAACCGAAACGTACAGTCGAGGTTTCTGCAGCATCGGCATGGATACTGACTATGGCCGGATACGAATATTCTCTTTTGAACTGAAGGGCTTCACGATAAAGAATAGGGGTATTTTCTGCTTTTAAGCGTCGTCTCCCTCCACCAAAATGCACATTGCCTTCGCGGTCAATTAGGGTAAATGAGTTGGCACCGATCTCTGAAAATTTTTGATTGATGGAACTTTTTATCCCATCGACCGAGGTAAGCACCCCCACAAGAGCAACAATACCCAGAGCAATGATCAGACTTGTTATGATGGAACGAACCAGATTGGCCCGTATTGAGTCAAGCGCGATGAGTAAGTGTTCCCTTAATTTCACCTTACAATGCTAAATGAAATAATCGCCAATCCGTATAGCTTTCGGCCACCGCTTAGGAATTATCGGTGAATCATCCCTGAAACACAAATCCCCGACTGCTGCCCTCTTCGATATAGTCAACTTCCATACCCGCCACATAGAGGCTTTCTCCTTTTCGTATGATGATATGGATATCCTCCACCACAAATTCTTCATCGCCTTCCTTTTTCTGATCGAAACCAAGGAGCTTTTCCACCACCATGCAGCCTTTTCCTCCCTTGACCCCAATACGGAGGTAAGTTTCTTCGTTGAGGTTCATGGAGGAACGCAATTGGCGTATCTGAGCTAAGGCACGTTGACTAATTCTTACCGGAATGGACATTATGATGCAAATTTAAACATTAATCCGCCGCCTTTTTGTTCATTTGCAGAAGCGATATCTCACACGTTAAATCAGGATTTTATGGAATGGATGAATTTTGTTCTTGAAATTTTCAAATTGACCTTACCGGCACTGGCTGTTTTTTTGGTAACGTATTATGTACTCAAGCAGTTTTTTGATAATGAATATCAAAAGCGTTTGGTCGATCAAAAGAAAGAAAGTGTTGGACTGATCACCCCGGCAAAAATGCAGGCCTATGAAAGGATGATCCTCTATCTCGAAAGGATCAACCCCAGCGTACTTTTGGTGCGCTTAACCACGGCCAACCAAACAGCGGCCCAGCTTAAAACCGAACTGCTGCATGCCATCAATGATGAGTTTAACCACAATATTGCTCAACAGCTTTATCTATCGCCTCAGGCCTGGAAACTGATCCGCATCGTCAAAGAACAATTGCTGCAGATCGTTCACCAGTGCTATCACGATATCGATGCCGACGCCCCGGCCGTTGACCTGAGCCGCGCCATTCTCGATAATATGATCCGGAATGAAGAAGTGCCTACCGACAAGGCCATCGATTTTCTTAAAAAGGAGTTTAAACTGATCTTTGATTAAGCATTCAGCGTTTTGAGCGAACAAGTGGAACAGGATACCTATGCAGCATGGACGGAACGTGCCGCCAAAGAATTAAAGGGAAAACCTCTGGATAGCCTTAATTGGGTAAGCTCCGGCGGACTTCAACTTAAACCCTATTATAGTGCCGAAGAGCAGAAACGCCGTTATCCGGTTTTGAATACCCGTACTCAGAACGAGTGGGATGTATTTGAAGCGATAGAAGTACATACAGCCAAAGAAGCCAATCTTCAGGCACACCGGGCATTGGCGGGAGGAGCTACCGGACTTCAGTTTGTATGGGACAATGCACTACCTGAAGAAATCCCGCAGCTTCTCGCCGGCATCGAACTTCCTTTTATTCAAAGCGGGTTTTGTATTCCATTAAACGCCTATATCCCATTCGCGGAGTCATTGGCGAAATGGATAGCTATACAGGGCTATGTCCCATCATCCTGCAAAGGCTATCTGACTATCCTTATAAAGGAGTTCAATTCCGGACCCGAACTTTCAAAAACATTAGAAGCCTGGATCCTTGCCCAAAATGAGGCACATAAACGTTTGCCGGGATATCGTAGCCGGGTTATTGATGGCGCCTTATTTGGAAACGCCGGACTGGCAGCCCATCAGGAATTGGGACTCATTTTGGCCTGGTACCAGCTCGCTCTGGAACAAGGCAATCCAAATCAGGAATGGCAAGTCAACCTGAGCTTCGGTCCTGAGTTTTATACCGAATTATGCAAATTCAGGATCATCGCACACCTGTGCAGTCTGGTAGGTGAAAAATATGGATCTGATTATCTTCCATACCTGTTCGGGTCGGCGAGTGATGTCTGCCTGAACGACCAGGACCGCTATACCAATCTGTTACGGCTAAGCACCTCCGCCATGTCGGCAGTAATGGGGGGAGCTAACGGACTACTACTCAAAAACTTTAGCCATCATCCGGATGATGCAAAAGAATTTGTCGCCCGAATCACACGCAATTGCCAATTGGTGCTTCAGCACGAAAGCAAAATAGGCAAGGCCCAGGATCCGGCATCCGGAGCTTATTTTTTTGAAGAAATGAGTTTTCAACTTGCCGGACAAGCCTGGGACAGTTTTCTTGGGATCAATAAAGAGGGCGGACTTCTAAACTATTTACGCTCGGATGCTTTTGCTGAAATAAAAGGAGGAACTGGGAGATGAAGAAAATATTTAGCCAGGCTGACCTGAAATTTGATAGCCGCGAGAGGACGAAAAATGACAATCGCCAGACCGGAGCCTATCCCCATTTGCTCTCAGGAGCAGGAGCACCGCCGTATTTACGTGGACCTTATGCCACGATGTATACCATACGTCCCTGGACCATTCGCCAGTATGCCGGATTTTCTACCGCTGAAGATTCAAATGCCTTTTACCGCAGAAACCTGGCTGCCGGGCAAAAGGGACTTTCCGTTGCCTTTGACCTGGCCACCCACAGGGGCTATGATTCGGACCATGAGCGCGTTTCAGGAGATGTGGGTAAAGCCGGTGTAGCCATTGATTCGGTGGAGGACATGAAGATCCTTTTTGATCAGATCCCCCTGAATGAAATGTCGGTTTCCATGACCATGAATGGCGCCGTTTTGCCCATCATGGCCTTTTATATTGTAGCAGCGGAAGAACAGGGCGTAAAACCTCAAGACCTGACAGGCACCATACAAAATGATATCCTCAAGGAGTTTATGGTGCGGAACACCTATATCTATCCGCCTGAACCTTCCATGCGCATCATTGCCGATATTTTCGAATACAGCTCGCGCTACATGCCCAAGTTCAACAGCATCTCCATATCCGGTTACCATATGCACGAGGCAGGTGCCACGGCCGAGATCGAACTGGCCTATACCCTGGCCGACGGACTCGAATACCTGCGCAAGGGAATTGAAGCCGGATTGGACATCGATGCCTTTGCTCCACGTTTATCCTTCTTTTGGGCCATTGGTATGGATCATTTTATGGAAATCGCCAAAATGCGTGCGGGGCGGGTATTGTGGTCGGAGTTGGTGAGTCGTTTCCACCCGAAAAACCCGAAATCACTTGCACTACGGACCCATTGCCAGACCTCGGGTTACAGTTTGACCGAACAAGACCCCTTTAATAACATTACACGCACCTGTGTGGAAGCACTTGCTGCTGTTTTTGGGGGTACACAGAGCCTTCATACCAATGCACTCGATGAGGCTATCGCCCTGCCAACCGATTTTTCGGCCCGCATTGCCCGGAATACCCAGATCTATTTGCAACAGGAAACAGGTATCACCCGTGAAGTTGATCCCTGGGGAGGGTCGGACCATATCGAACAACTCACTGCCGACCTCATTGCCCGTGCACGTATCCTCATCGATGAGGTAGAAGAACTTGGCGGTATGACCAAGGCCATCGAAACAGGTCTTCCCAAAATGCGTATCGAAGAAGCGGCGGCCATTAAACAGGCCCGTATCGATGCCCAAAAGGAAATTATTGTCGGGGTAAACCGTTATCAGGTCGATGAAGACTCCGGACTGGAAATTCTCGAAGTGGATAATACAAAAGTGCGTGAGGGTCAGATCAGGCGGCTCAATAAAATGAAGGAGACACGCGACGAAGCGGCAGTACAAAAAGCACTGAAAGCCATAGAAGAAGCTGCACGAGGAGAAGGTAATTTGATGGAAGCGGCCATTGTTGCAGCACGTCTCCGGGCCAGTCTGGGTGAAATATCCCTGGCTATGGAAAAGGTCTTCGGACGTTATCAGGCTAGTATCCGCTCGATTTCAGGCGTATATTCTAAAGAAATTCACATGGATGAACATTTTCTGGAAGCAAGGGCCAAATCCGATGCCTTTGAAATGCAGGAAGGCCGCAGACCCAGGATCATGGTGGCGAAAATGGGACAAGATGGTCACGACCGGGGCGCCAAAGTAATCGCCACCAGCTTTGCCGACCTGGGTTTTGATGTGGATATTGGTCCGCTCTTCCAAACCCCTGCCGAAGCAGCCATGCAAGCCGTAGAAAATGATGTGGATATACTTGGCGTGAGCAGTCTGGCAGCCGGACACAAAACTCTGGTTCCTGAGCTTATCGGGCAGCTGAAAAAGTTGGGAAGAGAAGATATGATGGTGGTGGTAGGAGGTGTGATCCCTCAACAGGATTACCCCTTTTTGTTTGAGCAGGGCGTGCGCTTTGTTTTTGGTCCCGGAACCGTTATCGCGACCGCAGCTTCTAAAATATTGGATGAATTGATGCACAAAAAGTGAATAAGCGACTGAGCATAACACAATATCGGGATGGCCTTTTACAGGGCGACCGGGTTATACTCGCCAAAGCGATCACGCTGGTCGAAAGCAAATTAGCTTCCGATCAGGAGCTGGCAGAAGGTCTGCTCACAGAAATTATTGCCCATACAGGTAAGTCATTTCGTGTTGGTATAAGCGGAGTTCCCGGAGTCGGGAAAAGCACGTTCATAGAAGCCTTTGGCAGTTTCCTTTGTGAAAAGGGGCACAAAGTAGCCGTTCTGGCCGTTGACCCAAGCTCGACCCTGAGCAAAGGCAGTATTTTGGGTGATAAAACAAGGATGAATGCCCTGTCGGTGAACCCATTGGCTTTTATTCGTCCCAGCGCCACGGGAGGCACCCTGGGCGGGGTAACATCCAAAACCAGAGAAAGTATTTTATTGTGTGAAGCGGCCGGTTATACGCACATTCTTGTTGAGACGGTGGGAGTGGGGCAAAGTGAAACCCTGGTGAGGGAGATGGTCGATTTTTTCATCCTGCTTATGCTTGCTGGTGCCGGAGATGAATTGCAGGGCATCAAAAGAGGGATTATGGAGATCTGCGACGGTCTGTTGATCAATAAAGCGGATGGAGAGAATAAAAAGGCTGCTATGCGTGCTGCCGCCGATTACCGCAATGCCCTGCATATGTACCGCGAACATGAGTCGGGCTGGACGACGCAGGTTCAGACCATTTCTTCCCTGGACCAGTCAGGTATGGATGCAGTATATACCATGCTTTTAGACTATGAAAAGCTGGTGAAACAAAATGGCTTTTTCGAAAAGAACAGGCATGAACAAAATATCGCCTGGTTGATGGAACTGATCCGGAATGAATTGTTGAGCGATTTTCAGAATTTCCAGCAGGCAAGTCCCGTATGGAAAAAAGAAACCGAATCGCTCAAATTGGGGATAAGTCCGGTCAGGACCGTGTTCCAAAACATCATCAGGGCCTATAAAAAATAATTTTTCCACAGGAACAGGCATTTTTTTTCCTAGACTATCAGGCACTTAAACATGTGCAAGTGGAATTTTCATTTTGTTAACTTCCCTGCTCGATAGTTTTTGGTTTCTTTGCACCCCCTGTTGAAAAAATGAAGCGGATAATTCGGCGAATAAAGTGTTAGAAGTTTTTAAAGTGGAAGAAAAATACGATCTTGTAGTCTGTTTGTCGCACCTTGGGTACAAGTACTCAGGAAATAAAATATCCGATCAGGTTTTGGCTCAGAGATCAGAGCATATTGATGTGATTTTAGGCGGACATACCCACACGTTTTTAGACGAACCGGGGGAGTTCAGGAATAAGAAAGGCCATCTAGTTATCGTTAATCAGGCGGGCTGGGGTGGAATCATGATAGGTAGGTTGGATATTAGGTGGTCGCGCAGGCGAAAGCTCGCAAACCCGCATAACACTATGTTAAAAGTTTCTTAATATTCAACTGCTTTTAATTTTTTTTATAATTTTTTTAAGAACAATTTTACGAACAGATTAGTGACTATGTCTACTCAAATGGAAATGACCTGCGAAACCGTGTGGCACAACTGCCTGAAGCTTATTAAAGATAATGTGAATCCCCAGAGCTTCAAAACATGGTTTGACCCGATCAAGCCCATCAAACTGGAGAACAAGGTGCTCACCATTCAGGTACCCAGCCAATTCTTTTACGAGTGGCTGGAGGAACATTACGTTACCCTTTTACGCAAAACACTCAAACAGGAATTAGGACCTGCCTCACGTTTGGAATACAATATTATTGTAGAAAATAGTGGAAGCGGAAATAAACCCTACACAATTAATGTACCTACAAACAGTGCAGCACGTACCGAGCAGAACGAAGTTGGACTGCCCCTGAATATCAGTACGAATATTAAAAATCCATTTATCATACCGGGTTTAAAAAAGATCAATATCGATGCGCAGTTAAATCCGAATTATACGTTTGAAAATTTTATCGAGGGAGACTGTAACCGTCTGGCGCGTTCTGCCGGCTTTGCTGTAGCCAACAAGCCCGGAGGTACTGCCTTTAACCCCCTTATGGTATTTGGAGGTACAGGGCTGGGTAAAACCCACCTGGTTCACGCCATTGGTAACCATATCAAGCAGGTGAACAAGAACAAGGTGGTACTCTATGTTTCTGCTGAAAAGTTTATGAGTCAGTTTATTGACTCGGTAAAAAATAACAACAACAACGATTTTGTTAATTTTTATCAATACCTCGATGTGCTGATCATTGACGATGTGCACTTCTTTGCCAAAAAGGAAAAAACCCAGGAGATCTTCTTCCAGATATTTAACCACCTGCACCAAAGCGGAAAACAGCTGATCCTTACTTCCGATCGCGCACCTAAAGATCTGAAAGATATGGACGAGCGTTTGCTTTCCCGCTTTAAGTGGGGACTGAGTGCCGACTTGCAGGTACCCGACTTCGAAACCCGGGTGGCTATTCTTGAGCATAAGATGTATACTGACGGCATTACCCTGAACCGGGAAGTTGTGGAATATGTTGCCCACAGTATCGATACCAATATCCGTGAATTGGAAGGCGCCCTGATCTCTCTTTTGGCCCAGGCTTCCCTGAACCGGAAAGAAATCGACCTCGACCTGGCTAAGCAGATCCTGAAAAACTTTGTAAAAAATGTCTCCAAAGAGATTTCCATCGAATACATTCAAAAACTGGTTTGCGATTATTTTGGTATCAGCATCGATCAGGTAAAAAGCAAAACCCGGAAAAGGGAAATTGTGCAGGCTCGTCAGATCTCCATGTATTTCGCCAAAGACCTCACCAAATCATCCCTCAAAACCATTGGGATGCATTTTGGCGGCAGGGATCACTCTACCGTTATCCATGCCTGCCAAACGGTAAATGACCTGATGGAAACGGATAAAAAATTCAAAATCGACGTGGAGGAATTGTCAAAACGTATCAAGATCAACACCTTGTAAGCAAAAAATGTTTAATAAAAAGGACGCTCAACATATCGTTGTGGGTCCTTTTTTTCGTTAATCCCTTAAAATTGGGATAGTATTTGCTTATTTGTATACCCATGCTAAGAGCTATTGATTTAAGTCTCCTGCTTGTTGCGTCCCTGCCCGCGATTTCATTTCGAACATCAGATGGCGGAGACACTCCAATTCCTGATAAACAGGAGGCTCAACGGCGTTTGGAAGCCGGCCAGATCGATTCATTTATCCGGGCTCTTCATCATAGCGGCTATTTTAACGGGACCCTGTTGGTAGCCAGGAAAGGGACTGTTGTTTACCACCAATCAATGGGCTGGGCCGATATGGCCGGGAAAGACAGCGTAAACAATGAGCTGCCATACCAAATGGCTTCCGTAACCAAACCGATCACAGCCGCTGCGATCATGTTGCTGGTTCAGAGAGGGGAGATCAACCTCGACGATAAGATCACCAAATATTTTCCGGAACTGATGATCTACCATAAGGTAAAGGTGAGTCATTTGCTCAGTCATACTTCCGGGATTCCGGATTATATCTACAGACTGCCCGCTGCATGGAAGAAAGAAGCGTACATGACCAACGACGACCTGATCCGCTTTTACGCCACAAAAAAGTTCCGGACCATGTTCACCCCCGGATACCGTTATGAATATTGCAATACCAATTATGCTTTATTAGCAAGCATTGTAGAACGGGTTAGCGAACAAAAGTTTCCGGATTTTGTAAAGGAGGAGATCTTTGAACCACTGGGTATGTCGCGGTCCTATATTTTTACTCCCGATCGTGATTCGACGGAAGGCACTAAGATCAAAGGCTATCGCTGGACAGGAAGATCCTGGCTGGAATATGGAATTGATTACCGCAACGGGATCGTGGGCGATAAAGGCATGTTTGCTACCGCTGATGATATGTTGCGTTTTGCCAAAGCTTTTGATGAAGACAATCTGTGGTGCAACGAAACCTGCGAATCCATATTTAAACCAACCTATACCTACGGTAAAGGCGAATCGGAATACGGACTCGGTTGGAGGATACGCGAATGGGACAGCTCCCGGGTACTGTTGCATTATGGATTTTGGAATTCATTCCGAACAGGGCTTATCGAATTTCCGGAATNNCCGGAATCGGATGTAACCTTTGTGATCCTGAACAATTTTACCGGTCCGAGTGGGGGCAGGGTCAATAATCGCGATATGATCATTCGTGAGTTGATGAAAATTATGTTCCCGGTTGAAAGCAAAGAACCCATCCTTGTTGAAATCAGCGACAAGCTCGATGAGGGCACAGAAACAGAGGGCGGTGGAGAAGGAATTCCACCTACTTTGGCCGAATAGGCAAAATCTCTGTACAGGCATTGTCATTCTGGGCAATTAGCTGCATTTTTGAGAAGTTTTATAAGAGAATATGGGAAGAGCATTTGAATTCCGCAAAGGCCGGAAAATGAAACGCTGGGACGCGATGTCCAAAGGATTTACCCGTTTAGGCAAAGAGATCGCCCTGGCCGTTAAAACAGGTGGTCCGGATGTGAGCACCAATGCCCGTTTGCGCGTCGCCGTGCAAAACGCCAAAGGCATCAATATGCCGAAAGACAGGATCGAAGCGGCCATAAAAAGGGCATCGTCCAAAGAAGATAAAGACCTGGAAGAGGTGGTTTATGAAGGTTATGGCCCCGGTGGGGTGGCCATATTGGCCGAATGTGCCACGGATAATATTAACAGAACCGTTGCCAATATCCGCAGCTATTACAATAAATATGGAGGAGCACTTGGCAAAACCGGCTCACTCGATTTTATTTTTACCCGCAAAGGCGTTTTTAAAATCGCCGCTGAAGGCCGTAATATAGAAGAACTCGAACTCGACTTGATCGATTTTGGACTCGAGGAAATCCAGCAGGAAGAAGATATGCTCTTTATTTACACCGCTTTCGAAGACTTTGGTCATATGATGAAAGGCCTTGAGCAGTTGCATATCGAACCCATTTCTGCTGAATTACAGCGTATTGCACTATCCGAAACGGAAATTTCCGACGAAGTGGCGGAGGAAGTCATCAAGTTGATCGAAAAGATCGAAGAAGATGATGATGTGCAGAATGTTTACCACAACATGAAGTAGCGTCTACAACTGGCTGACGCGCGAGTATCGTTCGCGCGAAGGCGCGGAGTGCTTTGTATTTGCGGACAAGTAGTGCTTACGCCAGCGTAGAGGCGCGGTTTTGTTTGCGACCCAATCCCGCGCCCCCGCTCCGGACGCAGTCCCGCTCCCTCNNGACAATAAAAAACCCTGAATACCGAAGTACCCAGGGTTTCCTGTAAAATTTGTCCCGAAATTATTTTCCGGCAGCGGCAGCAGCATCGTTTGCGGCCTGGCGGGTAGCACGTGTTGCTTCCACACTCAGGATCGCTACGTTTGGAGCGTGCAGTAATTCAATATCTTTCACTACGATATCTTCCACTTTGATGGATTTACCGAGTTCGACATTACTGATATCTACTTCGATCACGTCAGGCAGGTCTTTCAACATTCCTTTAATACGAACTTTTTTCAGTTTTACGGCAAGACGACCACCGGCGCGAACACCAGGGGAATTACCTGTTACAACAGTAGGAACCGACAGCGTGACTGGCTTATCCTCCTTAACTTCGAGAAAGTCAACGTGAACGATCGTATCATTCACTGGATGGAACTGCACATCCTGAACAACGGCTTTAAATGCCTTATCACCCACTTCGAGTTTCACCAGATAGGTGTTCGGAGTGTAGATAAGATTTTTAAAGTCATCGCTGTACACAGCAAAATTTACCTGAGTTTCTCCTCCGTAAAGTACACAAGGCACCATTCCGGCTTCGCGGGTAAGCTTTGCTGAAGCTGTTCCAACTGATTCTCTTTCAAGGCCTTTCAGCAGAATTGTTTTCATTTATGAATTTTCTTTGGGCTGCAAATTTAAGGAAGGTTGATAAGAATTACTAATCTTAAACAAATTACTGATAGATCCGTATTCAACAACGTTCCGAATGGCATCCGCAAAGAGGGGAGCAGTGCTTAAAACGCGAATTTTTCCAGACTCTCTTTTCAAAGGAATGGTATCGCAGATAACGAGCTCGTCGAGCGCCGAGTTTTCAATATTTTCGAAGGCTTTACCAGAAAGCACACCGTGGGTACAAAAAGCCCGTACCGAGCGTGCTCCACGTTCTTTCATCATTTTTGCAGCAAGTCCGAGCGTACCACCCGTATCCACCAGGTCATCCACAATGATCACGTTGGCACCGTCCACATCGCCAATAACCGTCATACCGGCGATCTCATTGGCCTTTTTACGTTCTTTGTTGCATACTACCAGGTCGCAGTTCAGCATATTGCTGAAATAACGTGCGCGGGGAGTACCACCCATATCCGGAGCCGCAATGGTCAGGTTCTCCAGTTTCAGGTTCATGATATAAGGGATAAAGATCACAGAAGCGTCTAAGTGATCCACCGGAATATCAAAAAATCCCTGGATCTGCGCCGCGTGAAGGTCCATGGTCATTACCCGGTGGGCACCAACCGCCATCAGGATATCGGCCACCATTTTGGCGCCGATCGCTACCCGGGGTTTGTCTTTGCGGTCCTGACGAGCAAGTCCATAATAAGGAATAACCGCCGTGATATAATGCGCAGAAGCCCTTTTGGCCGCATCGATCATCAATAAAAGCTCCATCAGGTTATCGGAAGGAGCGTTGGTGGATTGTACCAGGAACACATCGCAACCTCTGACACTTTCAATATAGTTGGCATGAAGTTCACCATCGCTGAAGCGACTGAGGCTTACATCGCCCAACTCCTGACCAAAATGTTCAGCGATTTTTGTTGCGATATACAGGGAATTGGTTCCGGAAAAGATCTTGACGGGGTTGTGGTAGGCGTTGTTCACGACGATACTTTTTGAGTCTTTTCAAAGGTAGGGAAAGGAGCAACAGAAAAGGTAGATGTGAATAAAATGTTAGGAGCTCGTTCTGGGGTACAGGCTGCAGGGTTCAGGGTTCAGGCTGGATAAGAATTATTTTTCGTTCGGAAAAATAATTTTCAGGGAATTCCACTTGGCATCAGTCTCTATACTCACAACGCCATTGTGGTATTTGAGTTCATGAAATCCCTGTGCGAAGTCGAGTCCGAATTTTCTGAATATGGAAAATGAGTCGCTGATCGCAGCTTTGTTCACTCTGTCAACAATGTACAAAACTTCTTCGGAGTATGGTTTTGCATTGTCTTCCATACTGAAAAGGATGGTACGGTCAGCAAGACGCTCCACCTTTAGTATACAGCGGCTGTTTTCCGTTTGCCGGTAAAGGTAATGTTCGATACAGATCGAGATCCCTTTCTGAAAATGGTCCCGGTCGCCATGTATAAAGATTTTTTCGGGATCTTCAGGCGCAATTTGTTCCAAAATTCCGGCCGGAAGATGAAGGATTATGACATTTTTTAAAAGTTCATGAAAATCAAAGATGACCCTTTTTGAGACAAACTCATTTTGCTGATGTTCGCTCCAGTTTATAAGAAGGTCCAGATCCTTTTGCAGCTGACTCAATCTTTTTTTAATATTTGGATAGAGCTTATCCAGTTCAGTCGAATCTACGTTCTTTTGTACCAGTTGATCAAACAGGAGGATAAAGCTGACTATTGGCCCTCTGATCTCATGGCTTAATATGCTGGATACTTTTTTCTTGGCAGCCTCCTGAAATTTTAGGTCTTCCAGGCGTCGTTTTTTTTCATTGATATCGGTGACTGTTCCGACATACAGGATGGTTTCTTCCTTCTTGTTTTTTACTTCAGAGATCACCACATCAACCCAAACAATAGACCCGGATTTCTTAATATAGCGTTTCTCAATACGGAAGTATCCTTTCGAACTGCTATTCAGGCTTTCAAAACCCGCGTTTTGCAATTCCAGGTCTGCCGGGTGGGTAATGGTATCAAAACGCATATTCAGTAATTCATCCTGGGTATAGCCAGAAAGTTCACAAAATGCCTGGTTGCAATGAAGGATCCGTCCGTCCAGTGAGCCGATTACCACACCCGAATGGGTATTGGTATATAAAGTGGTAAAAACTTCACAGGGAGCTTCCTGTCCGTCAAAGAGTTTGAAATCCTTCATTTACTCATAAAAGGCCCAATATAATTGGATTTTTGCATATTTGAAATGGATAAGATAATTTCTCAAAGATTTGACTGACAGGGTATTGAGGATTTTAAAGTGTAAAACGGTCTCGCCGCGATCTAGCTTACCCGAGGGTCATAAAAAAAGCCCCAAAATATGGGGCTCCTTACTGTTGACCGACTAGGTTTCGAACCTAGACTCTTCTGAACCAAAATCAGANNGACGTGTTGCCAGTTACACCATCGGTCAATTTCCCTTTCGGGGTTAATTCCAAAGTGGCAAAGCCTACTTCGGGGTTTATCCCAAAGTGGCAAAGCCTACTTTGGGGATGCAAAAATAAGCAGAATCTGTTTACTTCCAAACTGAAGGTCGAAAATTAATTCGCCATATCGGAAATAAACTGGATTCGCATCAGTTGTAATTCTTCTAAACTGTATTCGCCATCAAATTCTTTAACGGCCGCATCCAGCGAATCAATTTCTGAAGTACGGAAATAGTCGAAAATTTCCTCTTGCCGTTCTTCGTCCAGCATGTCGTTGATATAATAATGCAGGTTCAACTTGGTGCCGCTGTATACGATATTCTCGATCTCATGCATCAGCTCATCATTGCTGATACCATTCGATTTGCTGATCACATCCAGGCCTATCTTCTTATCAATATTCTGGATGATAGCGATCTTTTTTCCTGACTTGTTCGGTACAGAACGCACCACAATATCAGTGGGACGTTCGATATCGTTTTCCTCCACATATTTGGCGATCAACTCTACAAAGGGTTTCCCGAATTTGATCACCTTGTTTTTTCCTACACCCACAATATTTTCCATCTCTTCCATGGAAATCGGGTATTTGGTAGCCATATCTTCCAGAGAAGGCTCCTGGAAAATAACATAAGGCGGAAGATTTTTCTGCTTGGCTACCTTTTTACAGAGCTCCTTGAGCAGTCCAAAAAGGGTCTCATCAAAGATATTTTCCATCTGGGCCGTATCGAAATCGTCTTCATTGACTTTTTCAAAACTGCTGTCGATCGCCATTTGTACTTTATAAGGTTGCTGAATATAATCCCGGCCTTTGTCCGTTACACTCAGCAATCCATAATTTTCTATACTTTTAAATAGGAGTCCGTTTAAGAGCCCCAAACGAACCACCCCTTTCCAGAACAGGGCATCCTTGTCGGACCCTTTTCCGAAAAACGGACTCTGGTCATTGCCATAGTCAGCCACTTCAGAGCTTTTAACGCCTTTTAATACATCAACAATATGCTTCAGGTTAAATTTAGGTCCAAGGGCTTCGATCGCCTGCAGGGTGAGCATCAGCTCTTCACTCACATCGAATTTTTCTTTCGGATGGCGGCAATTGTCGCACATCTTATTGCAATCATCCTCATTAAACGTCTCCCCAAAATAATGGAGCAGCATTTTCCTGCGGCACTGCGAAGATTCAGCATAGGAGGAAGTTTCAAACAGAAGCTGAGAGCCAATTTCGCGTTCAGCAACCGGTTTGTCCTTCATAAACTTTTCGAGTTTTTCAATATCTCCCGGGTTATAGAACAACAAACATTCTCCGTCCAGTCCATCGCGACCGGCTCGCCCTGTTTCCTGGTAATACCCTTCCAGCGACTTCGGAATATCATAATGGATTACAAAACGTACATCCGGTTTATCGATCCCCATTCCGAAAGCAATGGTGGCGACGATCACATCCACGTCTTCCATCAAAAATTTATCCTGGGTTGAAGCCCGGGTTTTGGCATCCATACCCGCATGGTAGGCAAGGGCACTGATCCCGTTTACCGATAACATCTGGGCAATTTCTTCTACTTTTTTCCGGCTCAGGCAATAGATAATGCCCGATTTCCTTGAACGACTTTTGATGAAGGACACCATTTCCTTCATGACCTTTTCTTTGCTCTCTTTCGGACGCACCTCATAATAGAGGTTCGACCGGTTAAAGGATGATTTAAAGATGGTGGCGTCGTTCATACCCAGGTTTTTCTGGATATCAGCCTGAACCTTGGGTGTGGCAGTGGCGGTGAGCGCCATCATCGGCACATCACTGATCTCTTTAACGATCTTTTTGATATTGCGGTACTCAGGACGAAAATCATGCCCCCATTCCGAAATACAATGCGCCTCGTCAACAGCTACAAAAGAAATGTTGATCTGTTTGAGAAAATCAACTGTTTCTTCCTTTTTGAGGGTTTCAGGGGCGACAAACAAAAGCTTGGTATTGCCTTCGAGAATATCGGATTTAACCTTGAGGATCTCAGCCTTGGTCAGCGAACTGTTCATAAAATGGGCCACCGCATCGGTGCTCCCGAATCCCCGTATCGAATCCACCTGATTTTTCATCAGGGCGATCAGCGGAGAAATTACAATGGCTGTTCCTTCAAGGATCAGCGCCGGTAATTGATAACAAAGGGATTTCCCAGCTCCGGTTGGCATGATCACAAAACAATCTTTGCCCTCCATGACCGACTGGATCACAGATTCCTGATTTCCTTTAAATGCATCAAACCCAAAAAAATCTTTAAGGGCACCCTTCAAATCAACAGATTCTACCATGATAGTATAAGCGTAAGCTTTAAGCTAAATTAAAACAAAATCGGAGTAAAAAAAAAGCCTAAAACGAGTCATTTGACTAAATTCGCATCCGATTTAAAAAGTAGAGGTCTAGTATAATAGGCTTTAAATAAAATTTACGCGAATTTAACATTTTTATGGATCAAAAGCACAAGTATGCTGTGATCATGGCAGGAGGGGTCGGAAGTCGGTTCTGGCCGGTGAGCACAAAATTGAAACCGAAACAGTTCATCGATATTCTTGGTACCGGGAAATCCTTGCTACGACAGACGTATGAGCGTTTCAGGAAAATTATTCCTGCTGAAAATATCTATATAGTAACCAATGAAATTTATGTCGATCTGGTGCGCGAACATATCCCCGAAATGGATTTGGAGCAGATCGTAGCCGAACCTTTCGCCAAAAATACAGCCCCATGCATCGCGTATGCTTCCCACAGGATCGGAAAAAAAGACCCGGAAGCGATCTGTGTGGTAGCTCCGAGCGACCACCTTATCCTTCAGGAGGATGCTTTTCTTCAGATATGCAACGACGGACTGACGTTTTGTGAGGAGAATGACGCGCTTTTGTGCATTGGAATCAAGCCGCATCGTCCGGATACCGGCTATGGATATATCCAGCATCAGGACCACAGCGATATCGATCATATTTTTAAAGTAAAGACCTTCACCGAAAAGCCCAGCCTTGAACTGGCAAAGACCTTCATTGAAAGTGGCGACTTTTTATGGAATGCCGGCATTTTTATCTGGAACCTGAACAGCATCAATGAGGCTTTTGAAAAACATCTGCCCGAGATCAATCAGCTTTTTGTCAATGCCGATTATTCCATGGGCACAGATAAAGAGGCAGAAACCATCGCCAATACCTACCAGTTGTGCACCAATATTTCTATCGACTACGGGATTTTGGAAAAGGCCGACAATGCTTTTGTAATTCCCGGCGATTTTGGCTGGTCAGACCTGGGTACCTGGTCATCCTTGTATGATGTTTATGAAAAGGATGAGATGGAGAATGCCATCAATGGCCGTTTGGTCAATACCGTTGATGCACGCGGAAACATGATCTGTGTACCCGATCATAAAATGGTGGTAGTCAATGGAGTAAACAACCTGATCATCGTCGAATCAGATAAAGTTCTCCTCGTAACCGACCGCAGCCGGGAACAAGAGGTCAAACAGATCGTGACCGATATGAAGTTAAAGTACGGGGAAAAGTACTTGTAGAGTTATGAGTTATGAATTATGAGTTATGAGTTATGAGTGGCTTGATATTTTGTTCAACTCATCACTTATAACTTATAACTCCCTTCTAAACAAAGTTCTCCTTATTCTTCATCGCATAAACCAAAAGGCTATTCGTGCCTTTAAGGTTCAGTTTCTTGCAAATATTGGCGCGGTGGTTATTGATCGTTTTAACACTGATCCGCATCTTTTTGGCGATCTCGTTACTGGTATGCCCGTCAGCGATCATGCGCATCACGTATTTTTCAGTTTTCGTTAAACGACGTCCTTTGATTTCTGAATCGGCGGAGCTGTTTCGGGCACTGCGGTTAAGTAAAAAGCTCGAAACGGAAGCACTGAAAAAGAAGTTTCCGCTCAAAACAGTTTTTACACCTTCCGACAGATCGTTGATCGAGTTTTCTTTAAGAATGTACCCGTGAACGCCGGCTTCAAGTGCCTGATTGAAAATGTCCTCGTCTTTGTGAACCGTTAAAGCGATTACTTTGGTAAATAAATTTTCACTCCGCACTTTCTCGCAAATGTCCAATCCCGACATATCAGGCATTTCAATATCCAATAAAGCGATATCCGGTTTTTTGTTCTTGATCAGGTCCCATGCCTGACTTCCATTTTCCGCGACCCCGATCAAATCGAATTCGTCGGTCAT
Source organism: Bacteroidota bacterium (assembly GCA_003531115.1). GTDB lineage: Bacteria > Bacteroidota > Bacteroidia > UBA8524 > UBA8524 > UBA8524. The sequence goes on from DQHT01000049.1 coordinate 29,544, forward strand.
TTTTTCGAGAACGGACTTCAGTCCAAGCAGAAAAATTGGGTGGTCATCCGCGATGACAACCGTAGGTGTTTTAGCCATAATTCATTTTGTTTTATATCCCTGATTTGTTTCAGAAGGGTTAGGTCCGTCACAAATCAGCCAACAAGATATATCAAAAAAATAAATATGATTAAATTTTTTCTTGTTCTTTTATCGGAAATATTTGCCGACCAGGCTCAATGCCCCGTAAACACTGGGGTTCTTTTCTGTAAAAATGCTTGGGTACCTTCTTTAAGATCGCTGGTTCCGAAACAGGCACCAAAGGCATTTATCTCGGTAAGAAAGCCATTGCGTTCTGATGCATAGTGGTCATTAACACAGGCTAAGACTTTAGCAACAGCAAGAGGCGATTTACTAGTAATTTTGGCGGCCATTATTTCTCCGGCCTGGTGCAGCTGGTCAATAGTCACCACCTGGTTCACCAAACCTATCTTTAAGGCTTCCTCTGCCTTAATGGCTTCGCCGCTTAGGAGTAATTCCAAAGCTCGTCCTTTGCCTATAAGTTGACAAAGTCTTTGTGTTCCCGCATAACCCGGAATGAGGGCGAGGTTGATCTCGGGCTGCCCGAAACGTGCATTGTCTGAAGCGATACGAAGATGACAGGCCATGGCAAGTTCACAGCCTCCTCCGAGCGCAAATCCGTTAACCAGAGCGATCACCGGCTTGGGTGAATTTTCTATACTATCCATGACAGCATGTCCATCAGCCGACATTTTTGTGCCCTCTTCGATATTAAACTCCGCAAATTCAGCGATATCTGCCCCCGCAGCAAAGGCCTTTTGTCCGGAACCGGTTAAAAAGATAACCTGTATAGCAGGATTCGATCCTGCCTCATTCACAGCAGCTTTGATCTCCTGAAGGGTAAGGATATTCAGGGCATTGAGTTTGTCAGCACGGTTAATGGTGATCCAAAATCCATGTTCTTTAACTTCGGTAAGAATATTCGTATAACTCATAAGATTTTGCCTTTTCGTCATGCTTCCTTTAAATTCGGAAGAATTGCTGACAATTTGCGACAAAAGTAGGAATAGGCTCGCTTTTCGCAAAATCATACTGAAATGAAAAAGGAACGCCAGGAACTTATGTCGGCATTATTTCTACCAATACTGCTGGTGGGATTGATGTGGCTGGCGTTTCTGGCTGAATTATCTGGCAATTTTGACTGGGCTCGCTATGGCGTTCAACCCTTGCATTGGCGGGGACTGAGGGGCATTCTGTTTAGTCCGTTTTTGCATGGGGATTGGGAACACCTCATCGCTAACAGCATCCCGATTCTGGTTTTGGGAACGGCCTTATTTTATTTTTTCAGAAAGATCGCCTGGGAGCTGATTTTCTGGCAATTTTTGATCAACGGGCTCTTATTATGGACGCTCGGACGTCCCACAACCTACCATATCGGAGCCAGTGGCCTGGTTTATTCCCTGGCCTTTTTTCTTCTGGTGAGTGGATTTGTGCGAAAAAATGGAGGACTCACCATGATCTCATTTATTGTAATAACGTTATATGGATCGCTTGTCTGGGGCATGTTCCCCGTTCAGCCTGGTGTAAGTTGGGAAGGGCATTTTGCGGGATTTCTCAGCGGAATTATCCTGGCTCTCTTTTTCAGAAAAGAAGGTCCGCAGGATGATCCTAAAAAAGTATGGGACGATTCAGACCTTGACGGGGTGGAGCCCTATTGGGAGGTTGAAGATGAGCGCATCGATGAAAAAGCCAAACCCATCGGGTACCGTTTTCATTTTATTCCGAAGTCAAAGAATACCGAGGAGGACTGATTCCAGATTGGGCGAGGCGGTTTCCACGATGCGGCCTATTTCCTTATTTCCATCATACACAATAAAAGTAGGGACAAAGTTTACCTGATCCTTTTCTTCCAGCCGGGCGGGTGATTTTTTATCCGGGTCGAGCGCGATATAGTGAATATGTTTGGTAGGGATGGCGAATTCCTTAGCTATGGCAAGAAAGGAGGGGACCAGATGCTGGCTGTCTTCACACCAACATCCCAGGTATATTTTATAGGTATACTGTGCCGGATCTTTTTTACCCAATTCGGTAACAATGCTCGGGTCAAGAGCAGGCAAAGCACCATTCAGCCATGCACAGGCAGGAGCCTGACTCAAACGGGAAAATTTTTGCGCTCCAAAATAGCTTTCGTTCATTTTATTCGTTTTACAGGCAAGAAACAGAAAAAAGAATGGCCATAACCGAGGCCATAAGCGATGCAATGTGTTAATTTGTGGTAGATGCACGATTCGAAGGTATACTTTGTCACGAAGTTTTTATAAAGTTTTAGGACTCCAGGATTATGCCAGTCTGACGGAGGTACGTCGGGCCTTTAAGCAACTGGCTGTTCGGTATCATCCCGACAAAAATCCGGGTAACCGTCAGGCGGAAGAGGTATTTAAAGAGATCAGCAATGCCTACAATGTGCTCGGCGAGGCGGAAAGCAAACAGCATTACGATATCAAACTTTCCGGCCTCAACATGTTTTTAAAGGAAAACAAGGAAGAGGATATAAACGAGCGGCGAAAAAAAATGCGGGAAGAATTGTTACGCCGCCGCAAAAAAAGAGACGAAGAAAAGATCATCGAAGACTGGGAAAAGCTGAATAAAGGAACCCCTCTATGGATGAGGCACTTGCTTAATTATGCCCTGATCGCCACCGGAGCACTTTTTATTTTTCAGAATTGGTTCTATACCATGGAATCGCGAGCTCCGGCTTATATTGTCTTTGCTGTGGTCTTTCTCATTGTAGGAAATATCAGGGAGCAAAATTTACGCTACACTCATTATCTCTACCGTGAACTGAAAGGGGAATTAAACTTTTCCATACCCAAACGAATTGTAAGAAATCTCTTAATAGGCCTTGTGATCGGCGCAGGTTCAGGGATCCTTGGCGCCCAGTTAATGGCCTTCTATCATTTTAAAAATTATTCGATGATCACGGAAGCCGAGGTGGTAGTGAGGTACAATGGCGGCTGGACTTATCAATACAAATACACGGTAAACGGAAGGGATTACCACAAACCTCTGCCGGAACGATTTATCTACAATTACCAGATAGACAAACCCCTGAGGGTTCGTTATTCATCGGCCAATCCCGTTTTTGCCAAACTTATTGAAGAGTAACTTCATAGAGCTTGTATACTGTTTCTTCCATCCCCAACTTTTCATAAACAGACTGAGCTACGGCATTTTCTTTTTCCACATACAGCCGGATAGTCTGAACCCCATTTACCCGGGCTTCCTCCTTTATTTTTTCGTATAAGGCTGTATAGATCCCTTGTCCGCGGTAGGCCTTCTCCACGTAGACACTCTGTATCCACCAGATATTCGCATTACGCCAATCGCTCCATTCGTAGGTGATCATCAGTTGTCCGATAAGCACATTGTCAGTTTCGGCAACCAGATAAAATCCTTTTAGGGGGTCGTTCAAAACAGCTTCTACACCCGGAAGGATTAGCGAGTCGGGCAATTCTTTATCCTCTGTTTCCCGGGCCATTTTTTGGTTAAAGGAAGCAATGGCAGGCAAATCACGGTGTTGGGCTAAGCGTATTATTGGTGTTTTCATGGTGTTCGGTCAGGGTAAAATAGAGGGTTCTTCCCACCAGCAATAGAGCCAATCCCATACTGAGGGCCAATACGGAAAAGGGGAATACGGTGAGTGTGGCAAAAAGGAAATAGAGGTAACTGAAGAAGGAAGCAGAAACAACCAGAACCGGTATATACCACTTCTTCGGGTAAAAAAAGACATAGATCAGCGCCAGCACATCGGCCGGATAAAAATAGCGGTCGTGCATTTTCGGCAAAAAGAAGGGCAGGAGTAAGGTCGAAAAGAGGGCGACCTGTACAAGGAGAGACGGCGTAAGTTTAACACGTATATGGAACATCCCCCAAAAAAAGAGGGCAAGCAGCATAGCAGTAAAACCAATACCAAAGCGGGTAAAAAGTTCAGTAGGGGCCCAGCTGAGCCATTGGTAAATGTTAGGTGCAAAAGAGCTCAAGCCCGCATTGTATTCGCTTTGTTGTACATAGATGAGCAACAATTCGCCAAAAGGGCGACCCGCCAGCCAATTGGGAATAATGCTGAGGAGATAAACAAGGGGTATCCATAAGAACTCCCGGAATCGAAATTTTTTGTGAGCAAAAAGCGCCAAAGGGACAAGAATAAAAAACACCGCCTGGATTTTAAAAGCAAAAGCCAGGGCGTACCAGATCATTCCCCTGCGGTAACTTTCACGATTCATTTCCCCTAAACTCAGGAGTAAAAAGGCCGTGTACACACTGTCGCACTGTCCCCAAAGCGCCGAATTGAACAGCACCGTTGGAAGAATCAACGCCGAAACTGCAGCGAGAATGGCCTTCTTTTTTGAAAATTGATCCGCAACCAGCCGGTAAACCGCCCAGGCAAGGAGGTAATCAAAAAATACCGAGATCAGTTTAATGGCCCAAAGTTTCGGAATGGCAGTGAGGCTCATGAGGTACATGAGGTACATGTAGGAGGGGGAGTAATTATGAAACCCGTCTTTTAAACTGCCAAATCCTCCTTCTTTTAAGGTATCGTACCAGATGCTCAGGTTGCCGGTATAGTCACCCGATTCGAAATCAAAGAGCAGCAGCCTGGGAAACAGGGTTGCTGCCAGTAAGATCCATCTGTGATCGCGGAGGAATTTCATTCGTACCTGCAAATAAAGGAATTACTTGGGCATTTTGGTATTTATAGGGGGAGGGGGTTTGGGGTTATGGTGGCAGGGATTATTTTTGTTCTTAAACTTAATTTTTCACCGCCGTCATCGTAGTCTGCCGAAACATAAGCCGGGCCTAAATTTACCGATGATTCACTAAATTCCTTACGACGAGTTGGGAATGAGAGAGGAATTGAATTCAGGTTCCTGCAAATGCATGGCGAGCATTCGCCTCCAGCGTACAGGTACAAACCCGGCAGGGACAATTTTTATTCTTCTTAAAGCGTTGGTTTTGAGCTCTTGAATATTGCTCCCTGAAATCCCGGGCAAGTGCACCGGCATAAGCTTCATTTGGTGTTTGATGCTGAAGCGAATAGTGGGGACGAAGGCCGTTGTATTCATTAAAGGTGAATTCAAGTCGTTGATAGAGGTCCGGGTAATTGGCCGGATTTTCCCGATAGAGGTATTGTGATTTCATGATGCGGAAAAAGCGCTCGATCATGGAATTTGATTGTCGGATATGACGCAAGGCAATTTGATGATTGATGTGCTTATCGTATTCGTTGAAAAATTCATGCAGGAGTTTTTGAATGTATTTATTGACATTTTCAGTCCCGGCATCGCTAATGAGTCTGATCCGGATCCCGCTCAGGTTTTCGAGGGCTTTGCTGATGAGGTTGCCAATTTCAATCTGGCTAATACAATCGAGACAGCTCCATACCAAAATTTTTCGGGAATAGTTATCAATGATTGCATAGATATAATAGCGCCGGTCATCCCGCGTTCGAAATTGGCTAATATCCATATGCCAGATCTCATTGACCCTTTCCGCCCGCAGTGGGGTGTAGGTAGGCTTTTTGTAATCCCGTTTTTGAGACTCCGGCTGTATCAGTTTTGCGTGTTTGTAATAGGTAGATCGTGAAACAGTCAGAAGGTTTTTTTTTAAAAGGTCGCTATGGATGGCACTTTTCGGCCAGTAGGCATAAACGGGGTCATTGAGACTGCTCTCTATAACTTTGTATTCCTGATGGGTGATTTGAAACGGGTGTTGTTTGGCACAAAGACTCAAGCTGCTTGACTCACAAGAAAAAGAAACCTGAGAAACCCAGGATTTAAAAAGCCGCGGGTTCATTTGAAACAGTCTGAGCACTTGGTTAAGCGGAATCCATTCCGCATAGCTGCGAACGAGATCAATAAAGGATTGTTTGTCGTAAGCAAGCATGCGGTGGTAGCTTTTTTTTCCAACCTGTTGAATAAGTCTCATTTGAAACCTGGCGACAGCCAGAAAAAGCCGGGTTC
>DQHT01000049.1:35678-79896 GCA_003531115.1 Bacteroidota bacterium
AAAAAGATCGGGGTTCGATTCCCTCACGGGCTACCACGCAGGAGGAAGTTCAGCCTATGGCGCCTACTTTCCGGGTTCAAACTTGAATTATTTCGAGTATTTTCCGAAAACTGGTTTGGAGCGCTACCAGATGTACTCGATTTATTCTACCGGAATAGACTACATGGGATATGTCAATGTAGGAGGGACCATAGCGCCATGGAATACGGACATGAAAGTGGTTAAGTTTCCATTTAAGTTCAACACCAGTTTCACAAGCTATTACAAAAACTACGATGAAGTTGCCGGCTATGTAACCACCACCTACGATGGTTATGGAACCATCAAGCTACCGGATACCAGTTTCACCAATGTGTATCGGCTAAAAACTTATGATTCTGTTTCCGTTTCCGTTTTCGAGTATCGATACGAGTACTTTACAGGTGTTGATCGATTGATGACCATGACGGTTAAAGCCAATGGGAGCAAGGAGACCAAATATTTTTATCATAAGAAGAGTGGAGGGACAACTGGTATTGCCAATAGTTTAGAAAACTCATTTTCTGTTTATCCGAACCCTTCAAGGGGTAGCATAACAATTAAGTTCAATGGCAAAGTGAATAAGTTGTGCATTTATAATTCTTTAGGTCAGGTGATTAGGGAGGAAAAAATTGATAGGGAAATGAATGACTATTTCCAATTTGAGCTGAAAAACGGATCGTATATCATAGAGCTGACAGGAGATATAGAAATTATTCAGAAGAGGGTTATCGTTTCTAATTGACATTATATCTAACAAATGACATCAAAATATCACTTTTTTACCGATTATGATTTGCTTCAACCTCAGAATAGCTCTCAGGCCTTTGGTCCTGCAGGAAATAACGGAACCCACGATGAATACAGGTTGTTAAGCCTTCATAATGCTTCGGGTCCAGTTCAGGCATATGCAGTTAGTGATGGGGTAGTGTGTGCTCAATTCGATACAAATAATCCTAATCTTATCAATTTAGTATTAAAACCTTTTCGGCAGCAGTCTTTAAATTTTATTCAAGTTGCGTATTTCATTTACAAAGGCATTAAGGCAGATTCTATCCTTAATATGTCACATACTGAGTTGGATTATTCATCTAACATTCGAATGGTTCAAAGTATAAAGGAATCTCAAGATGCTTTTAATATTAGTTTTGATATAGCAAATAATAATTCGCCTGGCACTACCGTAACAGTTGCTTCTGCAAGTAGTTTGGGATTACAATACACTGCCACCGCACTAAGTCCTGATACTGTATTGGATAATACACCAATAGGTCATTTGTTTTTCAAAAGTTCCGACTTTCAACTACCAATAGTTCAAAGTGGGTGGAGTCTGGGTAAATTTGATGAGAATCATTTTGGAATTGAGATTATTGTGGAGAGTTTTTTGCCGGAACCAACGGTAGATCGGTTGCGGTATTTTCATGGAATTGGTAATGTTGACACAAAAAAAGTTGTTCAATTACCTTCCACACCAACTCAAGCTGATGCGTTTAGTCATTTGAATGTTAAGGAATCCGTATTGAGATTTATGGACCCTGCGGCTTTTTATGGCTCGCTTTTTAACATGACAATACACGCCACCAACTCGTTAGGAAGCACGAATAAAATGACCGGGGTCCAATTATACGACTCGATTCTTACTCACTTTTTTAATAAGAACAAGGTGTATATTGATGTTAGAAATGAACATAATCATTCAATTGATTACTACAATAATTATGGAAAGGATATCGAGATGTCATTGGATAATAATGCAAATGTCATAAGCTTAAACTATTATAGATCAGGTTGGCCCATTTTAATTGTTGAAAATAGTGAGTTTCCATCGAATTTAACAAGTCCAGCTGCTTCTCTAATTCTTAATCTGCCTAAAGGTGATAATATAAATCCAATCTATCGCCTTGACAGTGGATTCTTATTTGAGGGTTTTCCTAATAATCCAAAAAGTGATTCTAAGTTTATTGAAATTGGTAATTCCAATTATTCTCAGTTTAATGATTCCATGGAATTAGGATTGGCTAATAAGCCAAATAGTGGATTAACAGGGGTCGTTGCTTCATATATTAAAATAATCCTTCTTCGAAGAACGAATCCTTTATACGATCAATTTTTCGTACAAAAAGAGGAACAGATTATTGGTTCATCGGTCCTTGAATTGATACCTCTATTTCCAATTGAACCCAATTGGCCCATTGGGAATTTTGCACAATCGAAAACTACAATGGAAGCAATTTTTGTTGACAGATTTGATCAAACAAATGAAATATATATGGGGCAAGTTGGAATTGCATTTGATCAGAATGGTGACGTAACTTTGTATATATTTCCCGTTGATAAATACTATTCTACATCTTTTTCTCGGAGGATCCCGTTGTACCTTCAAACGGAAAAATTTGAAAGTGAAAATAATTTTCTCAATGCTGTATCGAGCAAGTTTGATTTCCTGTTGCATAAGTCTACAGTATTAGAGAACGGTATTGCTAAAGATGGGTGGATGTTCATTGATCAGGATATTATTTCTGAAGGTACGTCCGATAATGAGAATATATTTGTTAAATCATCTCAAGACCTATTCTTTGCTAGAATCATTTCAAATGATTATGTCTATTTAATTGGTTTAGCAAGTAGTACTTTTCTGCCTGATTACAGGGTTTATATTAAATTATCCATTGTTGATTCGATTAAAGATGTGAATAACATTTTTTCATTCAATAAGTGTGAAATTGAATTAATAGGTTATGTCCTTGATCAGATTTCTTCGAAAATAATTAGACAAAGTATTATGACGGGAATTATTATTTATTTGGTGCCCAGTACGGCTGGCGATCTTTCGAATTCTTCAATTTTAAATTAAAAGTAGAATATATATGAGAACAAAAATATTTAGGGCTAAACGTGGTTATTTGGTGAGTGTTAATTATGTCACCAATGAAATATTTATTCGTTCTAGAATATTCTTTAATTTTTTAAATATGGGTACTACTCCTGCAGGAGCAAGTAATATATTTATTGATCCAACTCTTGGACCTGCGGTTGCTGGTGCACCTCCTTATACTTTAGGACAACTCAGGATGAATTCATTTATGCATTATGTTCAGAGGGAAATTCAAGAAGTATGGAATTCGGAGCTTAATCGGGGGCTTCAAAGTAATTTTAATGGTAGCCCTTTTAGAGTAAGGACAACTATTAGTGTACAACTTGCAAATAACGCACCAAGAACCTTGAGAAATGGTGAGGTTATGATAAATGTTTGGCCAGGACCGGGAAGGTCGTTTATAGATGGAAATAGTAATTATAGAGTAGGTTCGTTTTACTATGATGACATGATGAACAATAGAATAAATTTGACTCCTGGTAATATTCGTTTTGTAGCGGTTCCAGCTGGTGGAGGTGGTAATCCTCCTCCAGCTGGAACTGCAGCTAATACAGTTATTGGGGATTATTTTACAGGAGGGTTTCCCCAATATGATTTTGCACATGAGTTTGGTCATGTACTGGGACTTGCTGATAGGTATCATACTTTAGTTAATATGGATTATATTAACACCACTGCTCTATCAGATTATTTAATCTCACCGCATTTAGCTCCTTTTAATAGACCAATGTTTCTGCCTGGATACTATGATCCTGAAGTACCAGAGCCTACCTCCAATTTGGACCTTTATCTAAATCCGGAATTACCACATTATAACCAGGGGCCTTACCCATTAAATAAAAGGGGACAAGCCCAACCTCAGAGTAATTATTCAAAAATGCCTTATGATGTGGATTATTCGGTTCGATTTGGCTGGATGCATAATTTGATGTCAACTAAGCTTTCACCTCATATACCAGGATTTAATCCTTTTGCAATGGTTAATCCTACTTATGAGTATGTTTACAATAATGACCCTTCTCTTAACACATTTATTCCTAATATATTTCCAGCGGCAGCACCCATACCTTTTGCAGACCCAGTTCACAACGCTACCTTACCACTTATTGGATCTGCAACGAATGTAGGTTCTCAAAAAACATTAATTATTACGAACCGGCAATTATCCATAATATTAAGTTATTTTCTTGTTGAGCAAGATGAATTTGAACAAATATTTCAACGGTTTGTATTTGCTAAAGATAATTCTATTAACTCTACTTCTGAACCTTATACTTTAAATAATGTCGTATTTCCAAGTTCTCCGAGAAAATTTGATTTAAATAATGGAAGTTTTGTTGGGTTGTCATTTGATGAGTATAATGAGGATTTTTCATTAGAACCAAATGAAACCCGACTTGATTCATCGACAATAGTTTCTGATGAAGTATATGATATTATTCAAGTATTGCCCCCAGTGTTGATAATTGCCGTTCAGGATGCTATTACTGTTGGTGTACCTATTCCGCCTCCACCTCCTGGATCGGCTCCCCTGAATCCAATTGTTATTACCACAAATGTGCCTCATGGATTAATTGCCACGGACTTGGTTACTATAACTAATGTAGCTGGAGTTCCGCCTGCAAATGTAAATCTTTGGCCCGTTCAAATCATTGGTCCGAATCAGTTTCTATTATTGGGAACGGACTTTATTGTTGCGCCAATACCTCCTTTGGTGGCTTTTGCATATTTAGGTGGAGGCACTGTGGAAATTGTACGCGCTCAAACTATTAGTGTGCCTATATTATTCTATGTGGTTCAAATTGGTGCTACTACCATTGGAAATAACATTCTCATAACAACCAATAGAGATCATGGGTTTCAGACCGGAGATCAAATTACAATCACAAATGTTCAAGCCAGTCTTCCTGCTCTAGAAACAGCCACTAATGGAACGTTTCTCATAACTGTAATTGATAATATTAACTTCTCAATACCTGTTATTCATCCGGGAGGAGTATATAATCCGGGCGCATCGACTTCTACACGAGGACGAATTACAATTGGTATTGGTGCTGCCCCGGGAGGTGTAATCAATTCTGGAGGACAAATTCAAGTTATTAGCGACCAACCACATAGTCTATCTACAGGTGATCAGGTAACTATTCAGGGGGCGCTAGGTGTTCCCAATGCGAATGGCCGTTTTACGATAACTGTTTTAAACAGAACAAGTTTTCTTCTAAACAATTCTATCTTCGCCGGAGGGCCGTATGCAGGAGGAGCAACTATTCTAGCTTCTCCGCATAGGTTGGGGATTGATGATGTGATGGACTATAGAATGTCCTCATTTTCTACACATATAAATTCGAAAAATTTATTTGAACCAAAAAGTAACAGATTTGATATTTATGGTTTTTTTAGCATTGACCCACCTTATTCAACTATAAATCGAGGTGTTTACAGCGATACGGTTAATTTCCCCACAATTATGGAACCTTTACTAAAGGGTTCGTCAAATTGGTCGCGCTTTTTCAGATCACCAAGACTAAATAGTTTTATGTTAGATCATGGAGAGACTTTTGATTCTNNCTGACAACTTTGCTGAATCAGGCTATTTTTATACGGCAAATGCAAGAAATGCCTGGAATGCATCTATTCAGGGGGGAAACATAGCGAATCTGACTCCAAATTACCAGCCACAAGGATGGAGCCTTTATTATGCTGGTGGCATGATGGTTGTTTTACAGCCTGGGACATTACCAGTTGTAATTGGGGCGGTTTGGGTTCAGGGTGGAGATCCGAATAAGTGGATAAATACTACGACAAATAAAATATATGGTTACTTAATCTATCCAAATCGGCTAACTATAATTTTACTGCCATGAGAAAGAGGATTTTATTATTGTCACTGGTGTTTTCTTGTTTGCAGGTTATTGCTCAAAATAGAGCTGCTTTTCCGATTCAAAAAGTACTATCAGAAAATCGACTTACTTTAAATTATCCCTATCCTGGAACCTCCTATCCGTCTTTTGATTCAGTGCAGAGTTTGTTTCTGTACATGGGTGATTTCTTGTCGAAATCGAATATGGCTATACCAAGTCTGCCAGATTTTCCTATGCTCGAAACGGTGACGATAAGTTTTTACCAAAATGATTCTCTATGGTTAAACTATATTCATAATTATTTAAATTCTGATTCACTTTATTATTTAGTTAATGCAAAATTTAAGTCATGGAACCTTAAGTCAATCAGGGTGTACAATCCACAGTATGGATGGACAGATTCCATACTAAATAAAGTGTTCAATCAGCTTGAATCTGTTACCAATGTTTCTTTAGACTATGGTGAATTGGACTCAATTCAAACTGAATTACCTTCTTTCCTTAAAAACTTTCCGAAATTATCAACACTGACTGCCTTTTCATTTAATCATCCTGTAGTGGTACCTGATGAGTATTTGTCTCAATTACCTACTAGCATGCAATCATCATCCATTCAGGATAAATTATGTCTTTTAAAGGAAATGTATGAAATGCCTAATGAAATGTTTGCCTGTAATACCTTTAATTTTTATTCCAATAAGGAGTCTAACATCTTTGGTGTATTCGTGGGGAACTTTTGCGGGAATGAAACAGTGTCAATTGGATCGACCTTAGATTCGTTGCCAAAAAATAGGGATAAATCCCTGTCAGCAATGTATGTGGTTAATGGATTGGCAGACAATTTTTTCAATATAACTGATAAGTCTGTTTTAGGCCAAATGAAATGTTTGTATGTATTTGGAGATTTGTCGCGTGCCAAGATTAAATTTCTATCTAAACTAGAATCAACGAACTATATCATTAATGTGATTGGTTGGGGTAATAAGATTATTGGTCGAAGAGATTTTTTATGTACGAACATTATATTATTGAAAACACAAGGAAAAAAAAGAAGGGAAAGAAAGTCTATTTCTCCGTCTTATTTTGAGTTTTTATCGAAGTCAACGAATAATCGTACTACAGTTTTTTACTACCTTTTTTTATTCTAAATAATATTGGGCTATGAATTTACGCTTTTCAACCTTAAAAGAAGTTATTGGTAATGGGCTTATTTCAGATGATTTTGTGTTTCTGAATGGTGATCAAAGTTCATTGCTCACAAAAATATTTGTTAAAGAATTTGTCCCACTATCAGGGGCACCTGATTCACTTTTTAATTTTAATGGAAAGCTTGTCTATAATGAGTCGGTTCAATTTGGACTCTTTGGACTAAGCGATTTTATTCTAAAGATCGAACCCAGTGCTTCGGTGCCGGCTTACACCGAAGTTTCCATAAACACAAATGTGTCGATTCCAATTTTATCATACATACGTGATTTTAAACTTTCGTCATTTGATTGGAGCTTAGAATCTATTTTTAATCTTTTTTTGAATTGTTTTGGCTTGGAACGAAATGATATATTGGAAAGGGTAATTTTTAGAATCAATGCTGATGCTACTTCCACGAATCATCCTGTTAGCGATTTTGTGAACTTATTTAATTCCATGTATGGAAGTTCAACTGGAACAATTACCTATAATAATAACGACGATGATTCCGTTGTAGTAAGTGATTTAATTTCGCAAATTGGTAGTTTAAATCTTGATATTATTGACGTAGTTTATAACTCATTTATAAAAAATTTGGATTTAGAAGTGTTTAAACTCAATATTCAATCCTTATTTTATGAAGAAATTGGAAATTTAAATTTCGAAAAGGACTTGTCCAAATTACTTCTTCCTCATGTTGTTTTCTCTTTGAATGCGGACTGGACGGGATACGAACCCCCGGTCCCCGATTTGAAAACTATTTTTCAATAAAAAGTTAGTTGGTTTTAAAGAATCGGATGCTCTGAAACCCTTATCCTTCGGAAAATTCGTCTTTTCCGAAGGCAATGTCCGGTTCACCGGACATTTTTTTTCAAAGTTTATTTGTAGTCAGCCTGTCAACACATTTTCTCGGCTTAATGTCCATTTTCAAAAAAATCCCAAAAATGCTCCTAATCCCATAAATCCCGGTTCAGACAAAGGGGGAGCAGGAACAACTGAAGTAAGTGCTCCTGTAAGCTACCCCAAAAATAGGACAGTTTAAAAATAGAGATTAAATTTAAACTGTCAAATAATGAAGAAGAGCACATTCAGCCCGACGCAGATCGTGGCAATTTTAAAGGAGTATGAATCAGGAGTTACAGCAGCCGAGGTGGTTCGTAAACATGGGATTAGTCAGGCGACGTTGTACAACTGGCGCAAGAAGTATGGCGGTATGGAAGTCAGCGAGTTGAAAAGGATCAAGGCTTTGGAGGAGGAAAACGCCAAGCTAAAGCGTATGTACGCTGAACTTGCATTGGATCACCAGCTAGCCAAGGAGATTATTGCAAAAAAGCTTTAAAGCCCTGTCAGAAAAAGGAAATCGCAAAGGAAGTATTATCCTACGGTATCAGCAGGGCGTGCAGAGTACTGGATCTTCCCCGATCGGTTCTTTATTATGAAGTCAAACAGGTGGATGACACTGTCATAGAAGACAGTTTGCGCCAGAAAGCAGAACAACATCCACAGGAAGGATTTTGGAAGGCTTATTGGCGCTTGCGTAATGAAGGAAGGCTATGGAACCACAAAAGGGTGTATAGGGTTTATAAACGCCTGGGAATGTCTCTTAGACGCAAGGCGAAGAAACGTCTTCCTGCCAGAGTAAAGGAACCTTTAGAAGTTCCGAATGCACTGAATATAACCTGGTCTATAGATTTTATCGAAGACCGGCTGGAAAACGGTCGTAAGGTCCGTTGTTTTAATGTAATTGATGATGCCAACCGGGAGATGCTCCACGTCGAAGTGGACCACTCTTTAAAAAGCCAACGTGTGATTTGGGTATTGAACTATTTAGTGCGAAAAAGAGGAAAGCCTCAACGTGTAAGGATGGATAACGGGCCAGAGTTTATAGCCCGGATCGCCCAGACCTGGAGCGAAGGCCATATGATTGACTTCAAGTATATACAACCAGGGAAACCGACGCAAAATGCATATGTGGAACGCTATCATGGCAGCTTTCGGCGGGGTGTCTTGAACGCCTATATTTTCGAGTCGCTAGAACAAGTGAGAGAAGAAACCGACAAATGGGTTCATGATTATAACCATTACCGACCCCATGAAAGTCTGGGAAACTTACCCCCTGTGGAATATGCCGCAAAATTCCTCCGAGGGGCTAGCCCCTCGGAGGAATTAATCAAAGAAATTATAACTTAGCACTGTCCTAAAGAGGGGAAGCCTACACTCCGTCCGTTTACTTCGACAGGCTCAGCAAACGGACCATTAAGTCTCACCATCTCACCATCTCACCATCTCGCTACTTTAAATGGTAACTTCGAAGAATGAAGTTTATCATTTTTTCCTTGTTGTCCTTCTTGATAACAAACAATGTACTGGCCCAAAACCCGGATCTTTCAAAAGTAAGTTCTGAAAACACCTGGTTTAAAGTGGGTCTCAATGCGGGTATTCCTTTGCCACCTACGAAAAGTTCCTTTGTATTAGGCCTTGATGCCAGTGTCCAATTTTTAGAAACCAAAGCAGCGGGTATTGGGATCAAATCCGGGTATTCTCATTATTTTTCAGCGGATAAGAACTTAAGTGCCATAGGAGAAATACCTCTGGCCATCATGTATCGGTTTTATCCTACTTCCACCGGCTTTTTTACCGGTCTCGATATTGGCTATTCTTTTATTATTGATTCACCAAACACCAAAGGTGGATTTATGGGCCGGCCTCATGCCGGGTATCATGGCGACAATTGGAATATCTATGCGTATTACAACATCGTTTTAATTCAGGAAACCGATCAGGACAATATTCAAAGCATTGGTATTGCGCTGACGAGAAATATTCGGTTGAGGGGGAGTAAATAAATCGTATTATTTATAATGCCCCAAAACCTATAACCCATAACCCAAAACCCCTACTTTTCCGCAAACCTTTACTACTTTTGGAACCGGATTTGATTTAAGCTATCCATCCAAGCATACGCTACATGACAAACGCAGTAAAAAAAGTGAACGATACCGAATTCAAAGAAATAATCGAGTCAAACGATAAAGTAGTCGTTAAATTTTACGCCGACTGGTGCGGCAATTGCCGGTTATTTGCTCCGAAATTTAATAAACTCTCCCAAAAACCTGAATTTAGTGATGTTACCTTCCTTGACATCAATGCAGAAGATAACCCGGAGGCCAGGAAATTGGCGGGAGTGAGTAACCTGCCGTTTTTCGCTACCTTTAAAGGAGGAAAACTGGTGGCTACCGACTTTACTTCACGGGAAGAAGTTGTAGAACGCCTCATACAAGCGATCAACTGAAATGAAAATCCAGGCGGTAAAAATGCTCGTTGAGACCTATAGTCTCGAAGAAATATGTCGTGCAGAGGAAAGGATCCTCGATGGACAAGAGACTGAAATTCAAATAGAAGGGGAGGATGCGGGCGAGCAGCTCACCCATGCCTTCGCGGCCAAATATATTTTGGAAAAAATGGCAGCTGGGATGGCGTTTAAAGACGCCCTGCGCGAATTCACCCAAAAGGTGCGTACCAGTATCAGTTAGTCACACTCAGTTTTTCGAGCATTTGCACACTGGTTTTACGGGTCAGCGGATCGATAAATTCAGGCGCGATCTCATTTAACAAAACCAGGGTAAACTGCCTTTCAGAAATTAATGGGTGGGGGATCTTCAGGTCCTCCAGGTCAACGATACGGTCTTCGGCATACAGAATGTCAATATCCATGGTACGCGGCCCCCATTTTACCTCGTGTTTCCTGTCTAATGCCCCTTCGATCTCATGGATGGCTTCGAGCATTTCGCCGGGCGTGTGGTAGGATTCAAGCAAAACAACCTGATTGAGAAAATCATCCTGGTCGGTCTTACCCCAGGCCTTGCTTTCCTGTATGGAAGAGGCACCAAGCAAACGCCCGTGTTTTTCCAGAAGTTCCCTGCCCACCATAAGATAGCGGTTGCGGTCTCCCAGATTGCTGCCTAAAAGCAGGGTGTATATTATTTTTTCGTCCAATTTTAACTGTATATTTGATGACAAGTATATGGAAGAAAAAATCATTTTCTACATTGTCAGCATTATAATTTACTTCATTTATTCTGCCAATAAAGCTTCGAAGAAACGAAAAGCACTGCAGGAGCAAAAGAATTACGCGCCTCCAAAACAATCCTGGGAAGAGGAGCTGAAGGAAATGCTTCAGAAAACTATTTCTCCCCAGTCTGAGCGAAGAGAAACATATAGTGAAGAAGAAGAAGAATATGAAGTTCCTTTAGATGTTGTTCCTGTAAAGGAAGAAGCGTTGGATACTGTGCCAAAAAAATCGGCGGCAAGTACCTATGAGGAGCAAAAAGCCTACGATTGGGCGATGTACAAAGGCCAGGAAATGTACAGTGTTGAAACCGATACCGCTACGTTGGCCACTCATGTTGCCGAATTGGAAGCAGCTATGGAGAAAAAACCTGAAGGACCGTCCGTTGCGCTTAGCATGGTTGAAAATGAAGGATTTGATGCGCGAAAAGCCTTTTTGTTTTCCGAAATTTTCCGCGCCCCCTACCTCGAAGACCTGCGTTACTAGGCTTTATTCCTTACCCGCAACAAGCTGCAACACTTTGTCTACCCGCTGCTCCAGCCATATCTTNNCGAAAAACTGATGGCTGAATTTTGCATCACATTGGCCCGTACGTCATATTCACTCAAAAGGGCAAAAATATGGGTGAGATGCTCCTCGGCAATAAAGGAAAAGTCGCTGGATGAGAGGCTGATATACGCCTGCTCGTCTTTAAAAATATAAAATGGGGTCTGGCTTTCTGTTGCTATGGATGTACTGATCTCCGTTCCGGGCGCATCCATATTTACAAAAGAACGTACAAACAAAGGAATACCTTTACTCTGCAGAGGTTGTATGGTTTTTGGATGGATAACCGTAGCGCCATAATAAGCCAATTCAATCGCCACCGTATAATTGAGCCCGGCGATTTGCACAGCCCCGGGCATTCTTTTGGGGTCGGCATTCATCACCCCGGCAACGTCTTTCCATATCGTTACACTTTCAGCATCCAATCCATACGCAAAAATAGCGGCGGAATAATCGGAGCCTTCGCGCCCAAGGGTACTGGTTTGATTATCGGGTGTTTGACCGATAAAACCCTGGGTAACCACCTTTTGTTTGGCAACGATGGGTTTAAGTTTTTTATGGATGAGATTGGTGGTAAGTTCCCAATCTACCTTGCCTTCCCGGTAATGGCTGTCGGTTTGAATAAAATTCCGGGCGTCGATCCAGCGGTTGGCAATATCCGCCTCTTTCAGGTAGGTGCTCAGAATGCGGCTTGAAAATATCTCCCCAAAACTTACAATCTGATCATAAAGGTAGTCGTATGAACCTTCCGCCTTCGCTTCAAGCAAACACTCCAGTTCAATAAACAGGTTTTCGATATCATCATACGCATGACTATCCGCCTGCTTGAGCAGTCCGGCAATGATGCTGTCATGGAAAGATTTTATCTCCGCATAAATCGTATTAATGGCAGGGCGATCTCCCGCAACATAGGCTTTCACCAGGCGTTCGAGGGCATTGGTCGTTTTGCCCATGGCCGAAACCACGATCAGGATGGCGTCACCCTCAAAGTGACGAAGCACCGCGGCTACATTTTTTACCGCTTCCGCATCTTTTACCGAAGCCCCACCGAATTTAAATACTTTCATCGGGCTGCCTGTTCATTGGCCAATAGTCCTTCCAACTGCAGCACCATCTCTTCCGATCCGATCAGGATAGGGGTTCGTTGGTGCAATTGGGTAGGAACGATGTCCAGAATTCGTTTTCCATATCCATTGGTAGCCCTTCCTCCAGCCTGCTCAACGATATAAGCCATCGGGTTGCATTCATAAAGCAAACGCAGCTTACCATCGGGCTTTTTGGTGGTCATCGGATAAATAAAGATCCCTCCTTTGAGCAGGTTGCGGTGCAGGTCGGCAACCATGGAGCCGATATAACGACTGGAATACGGACGGTCGGTTGTTTTGTCGATCTGCTGGCACCAGTCAATATAAGTATTCAGTCCGGCAGGAAAATCGGCTTTATTGCCTTCATTCACCGAATAGATCTTTCCGGTTTTGGGGATGCGGATATCCGGGTGTGATAAACAAAATTCACCGATTGACGGGTCAAGGGTAAATCCGTTCACGCCATTTCCGGTGGTATAAACCAGCATGGTTGAGGAGCCGTAGATCATATAACCCGCAGCCAGACAGCGGTTACCGGGCTGGTAAAAATCTTCTTCTGTAGCGGGCGTGCCCACCGGAGTGATACGTTCAAAAACGGAAAAAATGGTCCCGATCGATACGTTCACATCAATATTGCTGGATCCATCCAGAGGATCCATCATGACCACGTACTTGGCGTCTTTGGCCTGGGGAGTGCTTATTGGAATAATACCTTCATCTTCTTCCGAAGCCACCGCGCAACATTCGCCTCCGCGGCTGAGGCAGTCGATCATCAGGGTATTGGCGATGATGTCGAGTTTTTTTACATCTTCTCCCTGCACATTTTCATTGCCGGTTTCTCCCAGAATTTCAGCCAGTCCGGCCTTATTCACCTCGCGGCTGATGATCTTGGCTGCGATACCGATATCGCGCAACAAACGGGAGAACTCACCTTTTACTCCGGGTATTTCTGATTGACGTTCAATGATATACTGACCGAGTGTAGTGACTTGAAAACCTGACATATCCTATTTTTATAAGGCCGCAAAGATAGCCATGTTAGGCTGAATTGAAAACAGGGGTATAGATGCCAAAATGAAAATCGGAAGGGTAGTGCTCCAGAAAACGGTCCTCAGCCGCAAAAAGCGCCTGCAGCAAGGCTTGCGTTTCTTCTGATCCATCGCAGAAATGATGGGCAATATCTTTGAAGAGCAGGTGAAGGATATTCCCACCAAAGCCCCGTTCATACAGGCAATTATAATGGGTATGGATAAGAGGAAGGATGCGGTCGGATTCAATGGACTCTGAAGGGTCTGTTAGTAATGTTCGCCAGAGCCCGGGCCGGTAGCATTTTGTTTTGACCCCGGAACCGTGGGCAAAACGCCGGTAGGAGCGGGGTAACGTTTTTAAGAGACGGTTGGCTTCTTTGAGTTGGGCCTTTGTCCACATCATCCTCGCCGGACCGGTATATTCATGGATGATCAGCAATCCGTCCGGTTCCAGCTTCTTTTTCAGGGCCGGGATCAGTTCAGCCAGATTACCAAAATGATGCAGGGAAGAATAAAAAAACACCAGGTCATACCTTTCAGGTTCTTCCATCCATACATAAAAATCTTTTACCTGATAATCGATCTTGGAAATACCATCCTTTTTTGCTGCTGCAATGCTATTCGGACTGATATCAAAGGCGAGGATCGATTCAATTTCAGGAAACGGCGCAAAATGCCTTTCGTGTGAGCCGGTTCCACAGCCTGGAGAAGCCATCTTTAAATGCCTTTTTCCTGCTAAAAAGTGATCATGAACAAACTGATAATAAGGGTATTCGGCATTTCCGGTAATTTTCTCTTCCCAACGTGCCCGAACAGCCGGAATATTCCACCAATTTGACGGCAAAAGCTCAGTCTGGTCCCAGGTACCCGCTATTTTTGCGGCTTTCGATGCCATGATCCTGCCCAGGACCTTTTTCCCCTTAAACCGGAATTTCCGGTAGAAGTCGCCGATATCGCCCAAAGAAAGCCAGGTTTTCACCCCGCAAACATGCACATTCCATTTAATTTCATGATTAAAATCCTGTTTTTCTTTAAGAGGATCACGAACTTTGTGGCCTCGATCAGCTATGAATCTACACGTTGGTGGTGTTCCGGAACATTTTAACCTGCCCTGGCACTGGGCCTGGGAGAATCAATTCAGCAATCCGCTTTTCCCTGTTTTTGAATGGAAAAGTTATCCGGCGGGAACCGGAGCCATGCTCAAAGACCTGCGCGACAAAAAACTGGACATAGCCATTTTGCTTACCGAAGGCATGGTTCAGGATATTCAGCAGGGCAATCCGTCCCGGATCATTCAGTTCCATGTCGATTCGTCGCTGCGCTGGTCGGTGCATGTAGGCGCTGCTTCAACGTTTAAAACGCTGGACGACTGCCGCGAAGCCAAATTTGCGATCAGTCGTTATAAATCGGGTTCCCATTTAATGGCCCACGTATTGGCTAAAAAATGGGGCAGGGCCCTGGATGACGAAAACGATTTTGTTCTGGTAGAGAACCTGGAAGGCGCCAGAAAGGCCCTGGCCGAAACTCCTGACCTGATCTTTCTCTGGGAGCGTTTTACCACCAAACACCTGGTTGATAGTGGTGAGTTTAAGTATTTGGGCGATTGCTACACTCCCTGGCCGGGTTTTGTGATAGCGGCGCGGGAAGAAATTTTGCGCAGTGAGGAGGAAGAGGTTTACGCCTTATTGGAACATATCAACGAGATCACCCGCAACCTGCGTAAACGAAGCGACATCATTGATATCCTCTGCCGCAAATACCGCATGAAACCGGAAGATGCCCGGGAATGGTTTACTGCCCTGAAATGGAACGCCGGACGTGAAACCAACCTTGATGAACTTCATACCATCCTAAGCTCACTGGCCGAATATGGCATGGTTGATAAGAAAGCGAAGGCACTCGATTTCTTTAGGATTATCCACCCGGTATAAAAATGTTCAATGTGAATCAAATGGAGTCACATCGAGCTTGTCGAGATGTAGCGGCTGGGCTTCCCCGGTTCTCGACTGGCCGTGGGGATTTTTGTGGCCCTGTAATTTCGTTTGGCCGCTCGAACTGACTATTCCCAAACCCTGAACCCGAAACCCTGAACCCTCCTTCGCTTTCATACATTTCGATTCATCTGAAATGTTTCCAAAAGCTTCAGTGGGAACGGTTCTAAACTACTTCAGATTGAGGGCATGAACGCCTTCTTCACCAGTAGCTGTTACTCCTTCTAAAAGCACAGCCCCTTTTTTCGCACTAAGGATCGTGCTTACCTCCTGAGCAGAACGAACTTCCCGTTTATCGATATGGGTAATGATAAATCCCGGTTCAACATGGGCATTTTTAAAGGCACCTGAACCTATTGATTCTACTACCACACCATGGGTGATCTTAAGTTTTAACCGTTCATCGCGGGTGGTGTTCCTGAATTTAGCACCGGCTGCTTCGAAGTCAGATTTCCGAGGTTCGGCTTTAACGATTTCCGCTTTTCCGTCCTTATTTTTAAGGATGGCTTTAAAGACTTTCTCGTCGCCATTGCGTTTAACAGTAATGCTGATCTCATCGCCCGGATAATAGCGGCTTACTTCTTCCTGCAGGGCAGAGCTTGAATTGACGACTTTATCATTGATCTTAGTAACAATATCGCCTTCTTTGATACCCGACTTTTTGGCAGCACCATCCTCACTTACCGCTGCCACATAGACGCCTTCGATCTTTTTAATGCCTTTTTCATCTGCAAGTCTGGAATCCACATCCTGGATTGAAATGCCAAGGAATCCACGTTGAACGGCTCCATATTTCAGCAGGTCGTCCATCACTTTTTTAACAATATTCACGGGTACCGCAAAGGAGTAGCCCGAATATGAACCTGTTTGGGTGGCAATGGCCGTGTTAATGCCGATCAGGTTGCCCGTGAGGTCAACCAGGGCCCCTCCGCTGTTACCCGGATTTACTGCTGCATCGGTCTGTATAAAATTTTCGATGGCAAATTGATTGTTCTGGGTCCTCAGCAGGTTAATATTCCTTCCTTTTGCGCTCACAATACCGGCCGTAACCGTAGAGGTCAGGTTAAAGGGATTACCAACGGCCAGAACCCATTGTCCGACCTTAACTTCGTCAGAGTTTCCAAAACGCACAAATGCAAGGTCTTCTTCATCAATTTTTAACAAGGCAAGGTCAGTCTGGGGATCTGTACCAATAAGGCGAGCCTCATAACTTCTTTTGTCGTTAAGGGTTACCTGAATGCTGCTGGCCCCTTCGATCACATGGTTATTCGTGGCGATATAGCCGTCATCTGAAATAATGACTCCCGATCCCGAACCTTGTTGCGGACCCGGATTAGGCAGATTAAAAAAATCGAATGGATTGGTGCCGTATTCCTCTTCTCCGGCTGTTTGTATGGTCGAAATGATATGCACGACTCCGGGTGTCACTTTTTCACTCGGGACCGTAAAATCAAGACCCGACAAAGGAACCTCGGCAGGCATATTAACAAAAGCCATTTTTTGTTTGTCTTCAAAACTTCCGGCATTCTGGGGCAAAATCAACTGATATACCCCGATCGCAACCAATCCGCCTACTGTGGCGGCAAGAACAATACTCCAAATTCTTCTCATACTTGAAATTTTATAGTTTTTCAGATTTCAGTTTTCAGTGTTCAGTCTTTTGCGCCGTCATCCTGAGCTTGTCGAAGGATAGGCTGGGTGGAACGACTATCCGGACCTAAAGCGGAACTCCGAAAACACCTCTCATAGCTTTTCAAGAAATATACCAAAAATTTCAGGGAAGATTTAACTTTGAGCCCCGGATGCCAATACGTCAAAATTATTTTCTGTATTCCGTTTACTTTATTCAGTCCACTAGCATTAATCGTCAAAGGTGATGTGGGGTAGGAGGGAATGGAATGATGATACCCTGGTGACGGAGATCCGCAAAGGCAATAAAGAAGCCTTGGTGCAGCTGTATGATGGAAATTATGCTTCCATAAAAAGCTATATTTTAAAAAATAGCGGAAGCAACGACGATGTCGATGATATCCTTCAGGAAGCGGTGATCGCTGTGTGGCAGAAAGTGGCGCGACCAGATTTTGAGTTAACGGCGAAACTGAGTACGTTTTTGTTCGCCATAGCTAAGAATCTTTGGTTGAAGTCGCTCAACAAAGCCAAACGCACAGAACTGATGGAGGATCATCACGAAGACGCAGCAGTTTCGGCCATGCCCCAGGTTGAGAGCAGAGACTTGCAGATCGTGGTCCGGTATATGGATAAACTGGGCGATACCTGCAAACGATTGCTTCACCTTTTCTATTTTGAAGAACAGGACATGAAAGAAATCGCAGTAAAACTCAATTTTGCCAACGCCGACACGGCCAAAGCGAAAAAATACCAGTGCTTTAAAAAGCTGGAAGAATTGGTCAAAACGCATTTTCAGAAATCGGATTTTATCGGCTAGGGTATGGAAGAGCAAAAAAAATACGAGCTGTTTGACCGTTACCTCCGGGGAGAACTGGAGCAAGAAGAGCTCGATGACTTTTTGGAGCGGCTGGAATCCGACCAGGAATTGAAAAACGAATTTGCCATGTACCAGTATCTGGTAGAAGGGATCCGGGAACATGAAAAGCAGGAGCTCAAAGCATTCCTTTCCAAAAAGAGAAACGAAGAAATAAGGTATATCGGCAATCCCTGGTCGAAAAGGTTCACTTATGCTTCAGCCGCTATCCTTGTGGGCTTCGGGTTGCTTTATGTGGTATTGGATAATCGGGTAAAAGACAACAATATAGTGGTGAATGAACCGGTGATAGTTCCTGAAACTCCTGAAACTCCCGCTATAAAGGAAGGGGCAGAGGAAGTAGAAAGAATAAAGCCAAAGGATGAGGTTGCCATTGTGCCAGAATTGAAACCAGAATCGCCTGAAATGGAAATAGACACTTCATTGACGCGGCGTAGGGGTACAAACCCAGGGATAAAAGGCGATGATGGTGGTGAATTCCCGGTCATGGGCGACCCCAACCGCATGGCCAGTTCAAGTAGTGATGAATATCCGGTAAAAGAAGATAGCCGCATTATGGATACTGTAATCACCCTGGCTATTCAATTTGAACAAGAGACGGGTATGGTGCTTGATACAGGGGCCGGGAAAATACATCAGACTATTACAGTAGATGCCCCGGAAAAAATCCTCGTTCAATTTTGGGAGTCGCCGATCAATTATAAGGGCTATCGTTTTGATGGCAGGAAACTTGTTCTCTTTGGACTGGATACCTTTGAACAGGTAGAACTAAAATATAGGGTAATAGATGCCAACCTGAAGGTTTACGATGTCTATTTGGTATATGGCAAACTCCATGTAAAACTGATCGATAACAACCGCTACAATGCTTATATCCGGGAAACGAATCCGGCCATCCTCAACGAATTAAAGTGAACATTCCATTTTACAAATACCAGGGAACAGGAAACGATTTTATCCTGATCGATAACCGGGAGCGGGGCTTGTCGCACGACGCCCGATCTCTCTATGAAAATTGGTGCGACCGCCGTTTTGGTATTGGCGCCGATGGCCTTATCCTGCTCGAAAATGCAGAGGGTTATGATTTTCGGATGGTGTATTTTAATTCGGATGGCAATCAAAGCAGCATGTGCGGAAATGGCGGACGATGTATCGTCCAGTTTGCGCATGACCAGGGTCTTATTGAAAATTCATGCCGGTTTATGGCGATCGATGGTCCCCACGAAGCCAGGATTGTGAATGGCATCGTTGAATTAAAAATGCAGGATGTTAAAGGTACGGAGGAGATCGATGGCGATTATTACCTGAACACCGGCTCTCCCCATTATGTGCGTTTTAAAACAGGCCCATTGCCTGAATGCGACCTGATAACGGAAGCCCGTAAAGTTCGGTACAATGCGCGCTTTAAAGAAGACGGAACCAATGTAAACCTGGTTCAGGATGTGGGTTCCCATCTGAATGTGCGCACCTACGAAAGGGGAGTGGAAGATGAAACATACTCTTGTGGAACAGGAGTTACAGCCGTTGCGCTCGTCAGCCATATTCATTCGCCATCAGGACATTCCTATTCCCGGAAAATTGAAACCCCGGGCGGGAGTCTCGAGGTTCGTTTCCATAAACAAGACGAAGCTCATTTTACGGATATATGGCTTTGCGGTCCGGCGAAATTTGTGTTTCGGGGAGTCCTTTCGTAAATATAATCCGTTTTACTTTTCCTTCACGCCGTATTTGGCTTAACTTGCGCTATTTTCCTGATAGAAATAGCTTTTGAAAGTTGTCAACACAATGCCTTTTGTTTTGGTGTATTCCATTATGGAACACCCTCAGTTTGGCTATCTGATCGAGCCCCATGTGGTCCAGATCAATAGCCTGGGTCACCTTACACTTTCTCGTCAAAAACTCTTTTCAGCCAATTTTCCCTATTATGAAAAAGGACTGGATGAAACAGATAAAAAGTTGGTTCTGCTTTTGGAAAACCTGGATCAGGAAAAGATCGTTCAGCGCTTCCATAGCAAGGGAACCATACGTCCGGCTGAATACTTTAAAAAATTCTACAACGAGGATGTTCAGAAAAAACTGATACGTCCGTATATTGAAAAAACCCTTAACGAGGCCATCCCAATGATGGCAGAAAAGCCCATATATCTAATGGGAAAAGACGGGAACCCGGCCTCAACACCTGTCAAACTGGCTCCGGAACCTGCAACGGTATTGTTCCATTTCCGGCGCGATGAACTCGGAACGAATTATTTCCCGACCCTCAAATGCGAGAATAAAACCGTGGAATTTAAAGGGCATATGGGCATCCTGTTGGTCAATCAACCAGCCTGGCTCCTGAATGATGGCATCCTCTACACCTTTGAAAAAAATATAGATGGCAATAAACTCAGGCCATTTTTGAGCAAAAAGCATATCCATATTCCAAAAGCCACCGAATTCACCTATTTCCAGAAGTTTGTGGTGCCGCTGGTGGAGAAATTCGATGTGTATGCCAAAGGTTTCGAAATACGCTCTGAAACCTTGTTGGCCAGTCCTGTTCTTACGATCGACAATGCGTGGGGGGATGGTATCCGACTCAATCTCGGCTTTCGTTATGATGAGCATATGTTTCCCTACCATTCCGGTAAAAAGGTGTCTGTTTTTCTTGAACGGAACAATGAAGAATATATCTTCCATCGTATTCGAAGAAACAAAGCCTGGGAAGAAAAACAAAAAGAGTTTCTGGAAGAGCTGGGGTTGCATCTTTTTCAGGGTTCCGGGTTTAAAACACAGGAGGATCTTCATGGATTGGATTGGCTTAACCAAAATCAATCCGTCTTAACCGAACAGGGATATATCATCCATCAGGATGAGGAAAAAAAATACTTTATCGGTAACCGCAGTGTGGAGTTGAAAGCCACCGAAGACGGCGACTGGTTCGATGTGCAGGCCAAGGTCCTGTTTGGTGAATTTGAAGTGCCCTTCAGCCGCTTACGTCGTTTTATCCTGGAAGGGAAAAGAGAATTTCCTCTGCCCAACGGCGAGATCGCCATTATTCCCGATGAATGGTTTGCCCAGTTTAATGAGCTGATCGAACTCAGCCATGACCCGCACGGCCTCCGCCTGCACCGGCACCATTATCAGCTGTTGGAAAATCTGCAATTGAGCAAGGTATCGCAGGATCTGCACGCACGCCTGGCAGCGATCGAAGATTGGAAAATGCAGGTTCCATCTAAACCAACCGACCGTTTTGATGGTGAATTAAGGCCTTATCAGCTGGATGGATTCCATTGGTTTTATTTTTTGAAGAACAATAATTTCGGCGGTTGCCTGGCCGATGACATGGGTCTTGGTAAAACCATCCAGGCCTTGGCGCTTCTGGCTAATGAAGTAGAATTAAATACTTCGGTTGAAAGCAGTGAAGTTTATGTACCTGAGTTGGAGGTTGTGAGTGAAGGCGGACAGCACCAGATCAGCCTCTTTGACCAAACCCTGGTAAAAGGAGAACGGGTAGCATTGAGGTCGCGTAAAATACGGGCAGTAAATCTGGTAGTTGCCCCTACTTCTCTCGTTTATAACTGGTTAAAGGAAGCAGCTAAGTTTGTTCCCCATTTGCGGGTATATGTGCATACCGGCACCCAGCGAAGCAAATCGCCAGAGATATTCTGGAATTACGACCTGATCATCAGCACCTATGGGGTCTTGCGACTTGATATCGACTGGATCGAAAAAATGCCCTTTCATTATGTGATCCTTGATGAAAGCCAGGCGATCAAGAACCCTGCTGCACTCACGTCGAAAACCGTGAAACAAATCAAGGCCAAACACAGGCTGGTTCTTACCGGTACACCAATTGAAAATACCGTGTCAGACCTCTGGTCACAAATGAATTTTATCAATCCGGGCCTTTTGGGCACCTATACCTATTTCCAAAAACGTTTTGCCATTCCTATAGAGAAAGAGGGCAATGAAAAAGCCAAAGAACGCCTCCATCAGTTGATCTCACCCTTTGTGCTTCGTCGTACCAAAAAGCAGGTTGCCGGCGATCTGCCTGATAAATATGAACTGATCCACTATTGTGAGATGACAGAGGAGCAGGAAAAACTTTATGACGAAACCAAAAGCATCTTCCGGAATCAGATCTTGCAGGTGGTATCCCAGCAGGGCATCAAACGAAGCAAACTGCAGATCCTGAAGGGACTAATTCTTCTGAGGCAGATCAGTAACCATCCCCGCCTGTCGAATCCTGATTTTTTGGGCGAGAGTGGAAAATTTATTGAGATCACGCGGATGCTCGAAACGGCTATGCAGGAGGGACATAAAATTTTGCTATTCTCGCAATTTGTCAAACATCTTACCCTCTTTAAAGAATATTTTTTGGCCCGGGGTATCCGCTTTGCTTATCTGGATGGAGCCACGAGCAGCAAAGACCGTTTGAAAGAGGTAGACCGCTTTAATGAGGATGAAAGTCTGGGTATTTTTCTGATCAGTTTAAAGGCGGGAGGAACCGGACTTAATCTCACCAGTGCCGACTATGTATTCCTCGCAGACCCATGGTGGAACCCGGCTGTAGAACGCCAGGCCATTGATCGGGCGCATCGGATCGGACAAACCCAAAAAGTTTTCAGCTATAAGTTTATAACCAAAAACAGCGTTGAGGAAAAAATCTTGTCATTACAGAAAAGGAAGATGGAGCTTGCCGAAAATCTTATCGACACCGATGATTATATCCTGCGAAACATCGATTTGGTAGAATTAGAAGAGCTTTTAGAATAAATAGCTTTCCTTTAACTTAAATTTTAATTTTATTTGACATCTCAAACTTAACACAAATGAAAAAATTCTTTACTCTAATTATGGTTGCGGCCATCAGTTCTGTTGCTTACGGTCAGCGTTTAGCAGATTTATCAGTTAAAACCATCGTTTCCCCGGATAAGCTGGAAAGCACTGATCAGGGAACCTTGATGAAACTGAATCTGGAAGTTTACAATGATGGTCCTGACGACCTCATGATCGGCGACACCCTTTATTACAGCATGATCCTGGCCAACCTGAACAACCAGGTAATTACCCAGCTTCCGCAAGATGCCCATTTGGGGTATGTAACTGTAGGTTTGGTCCTGACCCGTAACGTAAACGCCGGCGACACGATCCATTTTTTGAAGGATATCAATATTGCCCTTCTAGCTAACAATACATTTGAGGTAAATGTTATCGCTTCTATCTTTGCCCAAAATCGTCCTGATCTGGTTTTCGAAGGAAGTGCATCAAACACCGACAACCGGAAAACAGTAAAAATCATTTGGTACAATAAAGACAAATTCCCATTGAGCAGCGGTACTGTGGTTATGGATGGATTGACTGTATATCCAAACCCGGCAAGTGAACTTACTACCATTCAATTAAGTGCCGTTGAAATTGGTGAAACAACCACTTTGCGCGTTTTTGACGTGAACGGAAAAGAAGTGTTTATCGAAAGCAAAGCGGCAGGAGTTGCAGATTCATTCGAATTGAACACCTCGCTTTTTGAAAACGGAATTTATATGGTCCAGGTTAGCAGCGGATCTCAGATTCGCAGCAGCAAACTGGTCGTTCAGCATTAATCGCACATAATACTATGCGTGAAAAAACCACCTGCGGGTGGTTTTTTTTTTGCACTTGCCATAATATTGCCTTTTCGAAGGATATTGCGGTATTAATTGAGAATATGAATAAAAGAGAACAACTCGATCAATTGCGGGAAGAAGCCCTTTTGGGTGGTGGACAGGCGCGGATCGACAGTCAGCATAAAAAAGGAAAACTCACTGCCCGTGAACGTGTTCATTTACTGATGGATGAAGGCAGTTTCGAAGAGATCGGTGCTTTTGTAAAACACAGAAGCCGCGATTTCGATATGGAAAAACAGCAGTTCCTGGGAGATGGGGTCATAACCGGCTATGGAACGATCAATGGGCGATTAACCTATATTTTTTCCCAGGATTTTACCGTTTTTGGTGGTTCTCTTTCGGAAACCCATGCCGAAAAAATCGTTAAAATTATGGATATGGCCCTTCAAAACGGGGCGCCGCTTATTGGATTGAACGATTCAGGCGGGGCTCGAATTCAGGAGGGCGTGGTATCTCTGGGAGGCTATGCTGACATTTTTTACAGGAATGTGATCAGCAGTGGGGTGGTACCTCAGCTATCAGCCATCATGGGGCCCTGCGCAGGAGGGGCAGTTTACTCTCCGGCTATGACCGATTTTATCCTCATGGTCGAAAAATCAAGCTATATGTTCGTTACCGGTCCGAATGTGGTAAAAACGGTAACCCACGAAGAAGTGAGCAGCGAAGAGTTGGGAGGAGCCTCGGTACATTCTACCAAATCGGGTGTAGCCCATTTTAGTTGCGAAAATGAAGTTCAGGCCCTGGATTACCTGAAACGACTTCTGAGCTATATGCCCCAGAATTGTGAAGAAAAACCGACCTCCCTGTATTACGAAACAGGCGATGAGTCGCGCAAACAATTGAACGGCATTATCCCGGATAACCCCAATCAACCTTACGATATCCGTGAAGTGATAGAAGGAGTTTGCGATTCGGATAGCTTTTTGGAAGTCCATAAAAACTTTGCAGAAAACATCGTTGTCGGTTTTGCACGGCTGGCAGGTAGAAGTGTCGGTATCGTCGCCAATCAACCTGCTTTTTTAGCGGGAGTGCTCGATATTCATTCTTCTACCAAAGCTGCCCGCTTCGTGCGTTTCTGCGACTGTTTTAATATTCCTTTGCTCGTATTTGAAGATGTTCCGGGCTTCCTGCCGGGTACTGACCAGGAGTGGAATGCCATCATAACCAATGGCGCCAAGCTATTGTACGCTTTTAGTGAAGCGACCGTTCCGCGCATAACCGTTATCACGCGCAAAGCCTATGGTGGAGCCTATGATGTAATGAATTCGAAACATATTGGCGCCGATCTGAACTTTGCATGGCCTAGTGCTGAAATTGCGGTGATGGGAGCCAAGGGAGCTGCCGAGATCATATTTAAAAGAGAGATCCAGTCTGCCGCCAACAAAGAAGAGGCACTCAAAGAAAAAGAACAGGAGTACGGTGCCTTGTTCGCCAATCCATACCGTGCCGCTGAAAGGGGATTTGTGGACGAAGTGATCCATCCGGAAGAAACACGCAGCAAACTGATCAAAGGTTTCGCCATGTTGGAGAACAAAGTAGCCAATCTGCCGCGCAAAAAACACGGCAATATTCCCTTGTAGTTATGCAAAAAGCCCCCTATCTGTCTGTTATCATTCCCTGCTTTAATGAGGAGGATATGCTGCCCAAAACGTTCGAACGCGTTATGGATGCCCTGGAGGGTGACTGGCATAAAGGTGCAGAAGTGATCTTTGTGAATGATGGAAGCAGTGACCAAAGTCTGGACCTGCTCAGGGCATTTGCTCGTGAAAACGAGAATGTAAAGGTTTTGAATTTTTCTAGGAATTTTGGACATCAGGCGGCGGTTACAGCGGGAATAAGCTATTGCAGCGGGGATGTTGCCATTATCATCGATGCCGACCTGCAGGACCCGCCTGAACTGTTTAAGGAAATGGTGGCCATTTACCGGGAGAAAGGTGCCAATGTCGTTTATGGGGTTCGCAGGCAAAGAAGGGGGGAAACCTGGTTTAAAAAACTAACGGCGAAATGGTTTTACCGGCTCCTGAACAGCCTCAGCGATGTGAACCTGAATGTGGATACAGGAGATTTCAGGCTGATCGACAGAAAGGTGATCAATGCCTTTAAAGGAATGGGCGAGCGAAACAAATACATCCGCGGACTGATAAGCTGGATGGGATTTAAACAGGAACCCATCTATTACGACCGTGATGCCCGGATGGCAGGGGAAACGAAATATCCATTGGGCAAAATGCTCAAACTCGCTTCCATCGCCATGTTCTACTTTTCCAAAAAGCCGCTGAAAATGGCCATCACCCTTGGGGTAATAACGCTGAGCATCGGACTGCTGCTTACCATTTACGTTTTGGTGGCACAGTTCTCCGCAAATTCCACCACCACTCCCGGCTGGGCTTCTACGCTTATTTCCATCATCTTTTTTGGAGGTGTTCAGCTCATTACCATTGGTGTAACCGGAGAATATATCGGCAATATCCTGGACGAAGTGAAAGGACGCCCCGAGTTTATCGTTGAAGAGGAGATCAATATTAAAAAAGCCGACTAGCTTCTTATTTCATCTGTGTTACATTGCCTTTTTTGTAGACGTTCCTGTAAGCGTTGGCGCATGCATCCCAATACCGATAATGGATCATCCATAAGAATACGGAAGAGGTGGCAAACTCGCTTTTATAATGGCCATCCCATTGAATGTTTGGATCCGTGCTTTCAAACAAAAGCTCACCCCAGCGGCTGTAAATTTGGAGACGGTAGTCGAAAATCTGACAATTTTGCACTCCGGTTAATACGGTCTCCCCAAAAGGAAACACATCGTTCAGTCCGTTTCCATTTGGGGTAAAGGCATTTGGGAACTCTAAAACGCAAAGCTCCTTATCCGAAGTAAGTACCCGTATAGTATCATACAATGCGTTGCACGAATTGCTTGCTTCAATATAATAGATCCCGTCGCCGCTAATGCCCTCTGTTACTACCCATAATGAGTCATAAAGCAAATACTGCTGGCCCTCAATGAAGGGAAAGAAATTTAGCTCCTGACCGATACAGAAATAATAGACAGAATCGAGCGATAACACAGGAGGAGCGGCAAAATCGATATAAACGGAGTCGAGCAAATGACAACCGTTCGCGCTGTCAACCCTGACCACGTAATAACGGGGTTCCGATGGATGTACCCATTGGCTGTTATCCCCTGATTGAACGATGTTAAAATCCGGCCAGGAATAGCTCGTACCGCCTTGTACGCTTACCTCCACACTGTCGCCCAGGCACAGGTCTTCCTTGCTCAGCATAAAGGTTATGGATGGAAGGGGTTCACGGCGAATAAAAAAACTATCCTCAGCAGAACAGGAGCCATTGCTTACCCATAGTTTCAAATAAGCGGAAGCCTGCATCCGGGTTGTTGTGTTCAGCAGGGTGTCGACCGACACGTAAGCGGCAGGTGTCCACCGGTAACGATAAGCCGGGTTTTCCGTAAAATTAAAGGTCAGTGAATCTCCGGCACAGAAAAAAGTATCAATGAGTTGCGGCAAAGCGGGTGGGTTTCCTCCTGTTACGCGAACCGTGTCAAAAGCTTCACAGGCATCCAGATAGATGCGTACGATCAGTTCCTGATAAGGCTGGTTTACATTCAGAACAGGGTTGATGATCGTATCGTTATTCAGATTGACAGAAGGGCTCCATTGGAAACGAAAGGCANNAACAAATTCCTGTATCTGCCATACCCGTGAAAACCGGGGCATTCATCAGCCTGATATAAACAGAATCAGAAGCCTGGCAGTTTCCGTTGCTGGCCATTAACCTGATGTATCCCGACTGGGTAGGAGTGGCAAGGGTAGTGGTTGATGTGGAGTCTTGCAGAATAGATGCCGGTGTCCATTCAAATGCAGTTTGATTTGTTAGCAACCCGCTCAAGGTTACATTGCTTCCCACACAAATGCTATCCTCTGAAACGCTGAGGTTTACAGTAGGAGTGGCCTTCACATTAACGATTACCGTAGTTGTTTGGGTACAAAACTGATCTTTTATCTCCAGGTAAAAGGTGTCGCTTTGATCCGGGAAGAGATAGGGGTTTGCAATGCCTGAATCACTCAGAAAATTTTGGCTCGACCAGGTATAAGCATATCCACTCTGTGGAGTTAGCGGGTACAGCAGGCTGTCGCCGGAGCAAAGTTCATGTACATCCTGATTGTTGGAGCTGCCTGTGAGGGTAACCGAGTCGATATTATTGGGGAAATAACATTCTGCAATGGAAGTGATGGGGAAATCCGTAGTAAAATTATATGGACGTGTTTTCGAGCCATTGTCATTTATGACGATAAAAACCGAACTGTAAGCCTTTGCTACTTTGATGGAAGTGCTGATGCTGTCGCCAACTTCAATAAATGCCCCTGAAGAAGAACTGGCAATGATGGTAGCATTGTTCGAAAGCGGATTTGCACTGTAAGCACGAATTGGAATCTGGGGCAATAAATAGCTTCCTTTATTGTGAATGCGGAAGTGGATCTCAAAGGAATCGAGTGAACATTCAGTCTGAAAAATGTCGATCACCGCATCGGCTGCGGGGAAGGCAATTTCCCCGGCACTGTCGAGCACGGTACTTTGAGCCAAAAACACATTAAGGGGTCTTTTCCCGCTTCCAGCCTGGGGAAATTCAATATGGTGCTTTTGTTGAACCCGGGGAATCGTAAGATCGTCGTTCACGTTGACGCTGAAATAGCTGTGCTGGTTCCAGACTTTTCGTGCCGGTATCCAGGGTTTGTTNNTTGGACTTGAATGCCTTAATCTGGCCATTCACCACTCCACCACATGAACAAACTATTTCAGTTTCACCATCGGCATCAATATCAGCAACGATCGGGTATTCGCTGGCCGTGGGACTGCTGCACGAAATAGAGGCAAGCAGATTGCCATTTGATCCGCGCAGGATACGCACGTTTCCTTCATCGCGGTAAACGATCTCAAAACTTCCGTCCCCTTCAAAGTCAAAAACGGTGGCATTGGTCATGCCGGAATTGTCGGAGGTAGAAATCGACCAAAGGTATTGCAGGGCACCGGAGTTGGCAGCCGTAACCTGGTAATCATCAATAACCCGGTAATTGTTTGGCGCACAAATCCCCAGTTCGGGTTTTCCATCATTGTCAAAATCGCCTACATTGGCCCGCCCTACGCTCATCTGGCTGCCGTTTTGCAGGGTGATCACATTGGCCAGCAGTTGCGGTGTTTGCAAATCCCAAAGGTACAGTTTGGCCACATTGGCGTCTACAAAAGAAACCGCAGCATCTAAATCACCATCCAGATCATAATCGAGCAAGGAAACGGCTCCATCAGACATACTGTTGGCCGCATTGACGACTACGCTCATTGTGGCATTGGCAATATCTACCGCAAATACCTGGTTTCCTGCAACGAGCTCTAATCCATCGCATGCCCCTCCGCAAGGATTTCCGGTTGAGGAGAGAATGGAAGCTGAGGTCAACACATCCGCTGCAACAGAATTGGCAACAGGATGAAAATAAGCACAATTGCTCCAGCCTTTGGAATTACCAAACCCGCCTGACACGATAAGTGCACCGGTTATGGAATTAAATATTTGGTTTCCTGCATAAATTTCAGGGACCCCGTCAGCATTAAAATCACAAATTTCAGGAGTATAAAAGACACCGTCCTGATTATTCCATACCTGGGCATTCGACTTCCATTTAAGGGTAAAGGAGCTTGTTCCCGGGTCAAATTCATAGCATACCAATTTGCGGTCGTCGCCTCCCGGAGTGTTCCAGGCCGTTATATAGTAAAATTCTCCGTAGCCATTTTTATTGGCATCGGCAATCACAAAACCGTTGTTGGTAAAGGGTATATGGAGGGTGGTAGGTGTATATTTTAATGCTCCGGTTTTGCCATTGAAGATCCGTATTCCATTGGCACCTCCATTGCCCTGTTGCGCTGAGGAGCCGAGCAGGTTTTGGTTACGCCCGATAATTTCCGGGATACCGTCGCCATCCAGATCTCCGACAACCAGGACACTGTGCCCTGAAACCGGTCCTCCGGTCCATTCCTGAACAAGGGACAAGTTCGAAGCAGGAGGAACAAACTGGCAGGGGGGAGAAGGCTTGCCGAAATAAAAGTCTTCACACAGTGTGTCCGAGCTGCAATCTCCGTCAAAACAGTCAATATAACCGTCGCCGTCATCATCCACGCCATTGTTACATACCTCCTGTGCTTTGAGTTGCGCGGATAAACACTGGAATACCAATAGGCTTAGAAAACCGATTTTTTTGACCATACAACCCGAATTAACCAAAGGTAAAAATAAATCGGCTCCCGTAAAAATTAATTAGGCGAATGTTCCTGCAATGATCAGGGAACTTCCTTTCCATTTTTTGGGCACACAGCCGTAATCAGCTATAAGTAGCTGACAAAGAAGAGAATGCAGGAAAAGTTTTTTTTTCGTAGGTGCTTTGATCGAGGTACTACGATTTTTCTTATTCAACAGCATCAGCAGGCGCATCATGGCGTATAATGAATGATAGGCATAAGCCGTATACACTTTCCGCAGCTTCACGGCTGCGAGAAGATCCTCTGCCATTTTCATGGTGTATCGGCGGTAATGGCCGTTAAAAACATCAAAATTCGACCAGATCTCTTCACGGGCAGGTACGGTGATCACCAGCGTTTTAACATTTTTAAAGTGAGCGAGCAGGTCAGCTAAAAATTCCTCCGGTTTCTCCACATGCTCCACTACATCGAGCAATAACATTACCTCAAAGCTGTCTTTTTGTTCCTCCGGCAGGTGTCGGGCATCTGTTCCCATATGCACATAAGGTTCCGTGCCGGGATAAGCCGGTAAATTGGCCAATTCATACCCTTCAACGGAAACGTGATTTTCACGCAGGAATTTTGTCACAACCCCGCGCCCACAGCCTACTTCTATGATGTTTTTGTCAGCGGCACCCAACTTTTTAAGCACAGAAAGGATGATCTTATTCCGGGCTTTGGTCCAGTAATGATGTTCAATTCCATCCGGGTAAAGAGAATCAAATAACTCATCATTGAAAACGGTATCCTTATCATTGTCGGGCCTTTGATCCAAGTAGTTTGTGCTTAATGAGGTTGGGCTAATGTATGCGGGCAAATATATTATTAATTTAAAACTTCGTAACATTGCGTTGAACCTGCTTAGTGCACTATTAACACATACAGATTGAACCTATGGCTGCAAAGATCAAGAAAAAAGACGTGAAGGTTAAAGAAGTTCAGGGCCTTCCGCGTGATTTTGGCATTCTTTATTTTTTTGAAGGGGACTCCAAACGCCTGGCAGAGGCAGAAGGGCTGCTGCGTGCACAGAAATGCAAAAGCCTGGTCGTCGTTTATGGAAAAACTGAACCCGAAAAGGCGCTGAGCAATGACGAACGGGCTGTTTATATCCAACATAGGGAAAAGGCAAAAGTTAGTGATTTTATTGGCTCGAAACCCGAGGAATGGTGGGTTGTATACGACGATTCCTGCGATTGGAACCTGATAAAAAGTGTGAAAAGTATTGAGGAAGAAACCTGGGCGGGGTCTTCACTTCTCACGCCCTCTTCCGTTCAGTTACCCGAAAATGCCAAACCGGGGATCCTTTCCCTGCTCCTGAAATTTTTATTCCTGCTGAAAAGCGCGTTTTTTTCAC
This sequence comes from Bacteroidota bacterium, assembly GCA_003531115.1. Lineage (GTDB taxonomy): Bacteria > Bacteroidota > Bacteroidia > UBA8524 > UBA8524 > UBA8524. The sequence continues at coordinate 67,145 of DQHT01000049.1, forward strand.
CGAGTACTTTCCGCCATGCATTCTGGAACCTGGTTTTTGTGCGAAAACAGAAGCTACTCCAGTCCATAGAACAATTTGGACTGAGTTCAGCTGCGAGAATGAAAAATAGTTTGCACCTCCTCAATAAACCTGATGGTGTATTCGAACTTTTCCTGACCGGCAAGGAACCTTCGTATTGGAAGGGCACCGTGCAAGCGTTTAAAAACGGGGTGAAAGATTATTCCGCCTGGTTTTTTAAAATACCTTTTGCCGTATTAAAGAACAGGATCCCTATGGAAAAAGCGGAGAAAAGGGAAGCGATCTCCCGGCTTTCATTTGCTGTAATTTTCCTTTCGGCACTTATCGGTATGCCCATTTTAAGTCTGGATTATGGCCTTACCTGGGACGAACCCCTGCAGTATGAGTTTGCCAAGGACATGTACCGTTATTACACCTCATTTGGCGAGGACAAATCAGTATTCGATACTTCTAAAGGACTTTGGGCTCCGATGCAGTACTACGGTTCCTTTTTCGACTTGATCACGGTTGCTTTTAACGATATTTTCGGTATCGAAAATGAATATGATGCCCGCCATATACTCAATGCCATTTTCGGAGCGATCGGAGTGCTGTTCTGCGGACTGACTGCCCGGATCCTTACAGGAAGCTGGTTGGCCGGATTGATCGCCCTGGTACTTTTGCTCCTGAGCCCGATGTATTTCGGACATTCCATGAACAACCCGAAAGACATTCCGTTTGCGGTTGGTTTTTTCGGGTCGGTTTATTTTATGATACGCCTGTTGAAAGAATTGCCCCGTCCGGGTTTTGCCACCCTTTTTCTCCTGGTTGGCAGCATTGCATTTAGCGTAAGCATTCGGGTGGGTGGTTTTCTCATCTTTTTCTACCTTTTTTGCGGATTTGCGATCGATTGGTTTGGACGTTTGAACAAGCAGGAAGCCGGAAAATCGGCATCCCTCTTTCTCCGCTACCTCCTGTATTTCGTAGGCATTTTCGTTTTTAGCTGGATACTGGGTATTTTGTTCTGGCCTTTTGCTTTAAAGGATCCGATCCAAAACACTTACGATGCTCTGGTAAAGATGAGTAATTTCAGCTTTATTACCAGCTATGAGAATTTTGAAGGGAAACGCACATTGATGAGCGCTGTTCCCTGGTATTACACCATTAAACTGATGGTGATCGGGACACCCCTCCTTATCCTGTTTGGCGCGCTCATTCAGGTTTTACGTTTTGTTCTCAACGACAGGAAAGCATTTTGGTGGAATGCCCTCCTGGTGCTCATGTTCGTGTTTCCTATTGCCTACACGGCTTACAAACATTCGACCTTATACAATGGATGGAGGCATTCTATTTTTATTTATGGAAATCTGGTTCTTTTGGCTGCTTTGGGACTTTATTTTCTTCTGGCAAACAGGCACAAATTACTTCGTTATGGAGGCGTTGCCATTATTTTGATCGGTGGAGGAAATGCGCTTTGGTGGATGGTAAAGAGTCACCCGAACCAGTACGTATATTTTAATGAACTGACAGGTGGATTAAAAGGGGCTTATGGATATTACGAAACCGACTACTATTCAAATTCAGTGCGGCAGGCGGTTGAGTGGTTTGTAGAAAATGAACTGCCTAAAATCGGAGACAAACGCGTGACCATTCTCACCAATAATGAACCCTTGTCGTCACAGTATTATATGAATAAATACACCGACAAGGTGGATATTGTGTGGACGCGTGAGTACGAACTCACGAAAAAATATGCGGATTACTCCATATTCACGAGCCGTACCATGGCCAAAACCACGCTGCTCGAAGGTTATTATCCTCCAAAAGGAACCATCCATATCGTGGAGCTCGATGATGTTCCCCTCTGTGCGGTGGTGAAGCACGAAAACCATTATATGGCCGAAGGGTATATGGAAACCGATTCTGCTCACTATGCTGAGGCAAAAGAATTGTTTTGGAAGGCGGTAGAATACGATCCGGGTAACGACGAAGCCTGGAGGATGTTGGGGCTGTCAATGGCGAACATTAGTCCGCAATATGCCGATTCCGCCTTATGGGCGCTTCGGAAATCCATAGACATATTGCCCGAAAATTTTATTGCCTATGACATTACCGGGATGATCTTTTCATCGCTGAACAAACATGATACAGCCGTCACCATGTTTGAAAAAGCCATTTTTTATAAAATTAATTATACCAATGCCCATTATAACCTGGGCTTGTCCTATTTTAACCTGAATAATTTTCTCAAAGCATCTGTTTCGTTTGAAAATGCAATTCGTTACGGAGGACAACAACCCATGTACTACAAATTATTGGGAATCTGTATGTTAAACCTAAACCGACTTAGCGAAGCCCAACAATACCTGACTTTTTCTGCTCAAAACAGCAACGATCCCGAGGCCTATTATTACCTGGGTCAGGCATTTGAGTTGCAGGGAAATACCAGTTCAGCGCAGCAGATGTATCAGCGGGCAGAAGAATTGAGAGCAAAATAACCTGTTAATCCACAAACTATGAAAACCAGAATCCTAGTTTTTCTCCTGAGTGTCCCCGGCTTTCTTTTCGCACAGGAACACGTGTTGGAAGTGAGCTCTGATATCGAGCATGTTGAGCTTTATACCCAGGGAGCACAAATAACGCGCATTGCCACCAGTCCGCTGGAAGCCGGTATTACCCGTCTGGTATTTACCGGTGTAACGAATCAGCTCGATCCCACAAGCATCCGTGTAAAAACCAGGAATGAAGTGCTTATCCTTTCTGTGTCGGGAAATTCGGCCATCCATAGCAATCCGAAAAAGGCACCTATCATTCGCATGCTGGAAGATTCGCTGGCTCTGCTTCGTTATGAGCTGGACATGGAAAAAAATATCCGCTTTGTACTCGAACAGCAGGAATCTTTGATCCTGTCGAATAAGGAGTTAAAAGGCGACAAAGGTTTGGTGCTGATCGATCTGGAAGACGCGTTGATCATCTATCAAAAACAACTGACACAGATCAAACAGGGTCAGCTTGATTCCAGGATCCGGGAGCAAAAACTTTATGGACATATTAACCGTATGGAAGCCCAATTGGCTGAGTTCCGCAAAAGCAACCAGGTGCCGACCTATGAGGTGGTAGTAACTGTTTCGGTGCCATCTGCCAAAAGAATGGAACGTTTTGAATTGGCCTATTTTGTTCAGGGAGCAGCCTGGATTCCTTCTTACGATATCCGGGTAAAAGACCTGACAAGTCCGATAAAACTGCAATACAAAGCCGATATTTATAATAATTCGGGAGAAAACTGGGACAATGTACAACTGAGTCTGTCTTCGGGAAACCCCAACCTGGGCGGACTTCCTCCGGTTTTGTATAATCAGAATCTGTATTTTTCGGAGCTTTACAAGAAAAATTGGAGAAAAACTGGGCCACCACCAGGAGAATATGGTTTTACGCTTCATTATGATGCAGATTTTGGAGAGGCAGATTCCACAGTGGTTGGTGTCACCCAGAAAAACACCAGCTTTAGTTTTGATATACCTACCCGCATTAAGGTTGTAGCCAATAACCAGGCCCAAAAGGTGGCCTTGGTCGACCATGATCTGAAAGGCATTTTTGAACATTTTACCGTTCCCAAACTGGAAGAAGAAGCTTTTTTGATCTCCAAAATCACCGGCTGGGAAGACCTGAACCTGCTCATCGGTACCGGAAATATCTATTTTGAAGGCACTTACCTGGGGCAAACGACCATCGATCCAACCATTACAACCGATACCCTTGTCATTTCACTGGGACGGGACAAAGGCGTGGTGGTGCAAAGAGAAAAGCTGACCGAATTCTGTTCGAGCAATTTTACCGGCTCCAAAAAGCGGGAAATCCTTGTTTATGAAATTACCCTAAGGAATACCAAAAAGGAAGATGTCACTATTTTGATCGAAGACCAGCTACCCCTTTCTTCCAACAAAGACATTAATGTGGAAGCCACGGAAATAAGTGGAGCTGTGTATGATGAAGTTTCTGGAAAATTGACCTGGCAAAAAAACATTCCTGCCGGAACCACCATAAAGATACGTATTGCCTACGAAGTCAAATATCCTAAAGATAAGGTGCTTTACGGACTTTAATCTTTCTCTTTTCTGCTTCGACGGGCGCAGCAACCTCCACCTTAACCCGGGATTTCTGTTCTACCGTTGGCATGGATGGCAAAACGTCCTTTATCTGCCGGGTGCACCTGGTCGTATTTGGGCCAGGGCCAGCCACCAAACTGGCTTTGCTGGTACTCGCGAAAGGCATGGGTGATCTCTTCCTGGGTATTCATTACAAAAGGACCGTATTGCGCCACGGGTTCTGAGATCGGCTTTCCCTGTAAATAAAGGAAAGAAGAACGGAAAGAACCATTTTTAATATTCACCTGAATATCGGCATCCATACGTATGGATTGTTTGCCGGCGACCACTCCATCGTTCACGGAGATGCCATTTCCTTCGTAATAGTATAAGGTACGTGTTATGTCTTTATGGATAACCGGCAGACTCAGTTCCGCGCCCGGTTCCATATCGATGAGCCAAATGGCCACTTCATTTTCAGGATCGGTAGCCCAGGAATTCGGAGCGGGAGCGGGGGCGTGGTAATCTTCAAATTTACCGGCTATGAGTTTAATGAAGGAACTTCCATTAGCCGATTTTACTTCAACAACCGGTATTGCCTCATGCCATAACATGGCAAAATGGGGTTTGGTCATTTTAGATGCTGCCGGAAGGTTCAGCCAGATCTGGAACAACATCAGTTCATTGGGTTCTTTTTGATTGAGCAATGGGAACATTTCTGAATGCTGCACACCACTACCGGCTGTCATCCACTGCACGTCGCCATTACCAAATCGTCCGGATGCTCCCATCGAATCAGAATGATCGACAAGTCCTTTGGCAGCGATGGTCACCGTTTCAAAACCCCGGTGCGGGTGGGCCGGAAAACCGGGTACGGTCTCACCGTGGTACATGTTCCAGCCAAACTGGTTATTAAAATCTTCTCCCAAACGACGACCTTCCAGTAAGATCGGATCAGGACCGAGGTTTGGTGTTCCTTTAGGATACTTATCGTGGTGAAAGGCACAAAAAAGAAAGGGGTCGTAAGTGACCCAGGGGAAATCTAAAGGTTTTATTAATAATCCGTCCATGCTAAAAACAAAGTTACGACGAAATGACGGAAAAGACCATAGACGATGGACCATGGACCATGTCTGGGGTATGGTGGATCATTTGGGAATCCGCCTTTAAACCGCAGAGGGCTCAGAGTTTTTCGCAGAGGGCACAGAGGGTTTAGGAGAGTTAATTAGGAATTTGAATTGGCTTATATTTGGTAGAGCTATAAAAGAACATAAGGAATGGAACTGTTTGATGGAAGGACAGCGATACTTACGCCTTAAGCATGTGTACCTTTCTTCGGCTTCGGCGGGTAAAAGAATTCACAGAGAAACGAACATCCACCCCGAAGGGGTTCACCAACCTTAGCCCCGGGCTTTGTCCACCGGAGCTCTCAATAAACTTCTGAGTTAACCTGGATCTACATGAGTTACGGTGGATAATGCCCGGGGAAATCGGATTTGTTTAAAAAACAACCCCGAAGGGGTTGACCAAATAACGTCACCAAATTTGCGCAACAAGCTCAGTTAGCGAAGCAGTTCCGCATTCAATATCTTGATCGTCTCTTTCCTTCCATCTCCCAATTCAAGTATTAGCCAGTAAATGCCTGGTCGTAAGTTGGTACAGAAAATAGTCTGATCCATCGAAACGGCTAAAGTACTTTCCTGAATCAACTTCCCATCCATATTCAAAAGCCGGTATGAACGTATCCCTGCTTCATTATGAATGTTCAGGTTTTGAGAAAAAGGATTCGGATAAACCTGAGTGGCTGGAGTTTTGGCAGTTTCAAACTTGTCGAGTCCCACCAGACTCAGGTTTAAAGATCCATCCGGCTCAAAAGGATCAGACCATTTTGGATCGGTATACACATTATTTCCACTCAGGGTTTTCAGGAAAGCAGCGAGAAAGGCTTTTTGGTTAGGACCCAGATTGAGTTGCTGTGTTCCTACTCCGCCAGGGCCGCGCAGGCGGGGGTCTAGGTTCGTATTCCGTACATCATTGGGTACACTGTTATAATGTTCGATAACCTCTTCGATGGTCGAAAATTCGCCATTGTGCATAAGGGGGCCGTTGAGTTGTCCCTGTGGGTTAAAGAGGTCGCGAAGGCTCGGACTCCGGGTATTGGTGAGGTCTACATCGTCTACGGTACCGGCAACATGGATTACACCATTGTTTTGGGTGTTGGGGGCGATGTCAAACTCGGGGGCACGGTGACACCCCTGGCAACCTGCTCCTCCCTGGTTTGGTGGGGCAAGGAAAATGGCTTTGCCGGCATTTTCCGCAGTAGAAAAATTGGGAAAAAAGTCAGCATCGGTATTTACCTGGGCACGTCCCGCATCATATTTGGAATCAAAGGATTGGATACTCCGTACAAATTGGGCCAGTGCCTGTTGCATCCTGGTTTCCGTAATGGTGGCATCGCCGAAAACATAGGTGAACAGGGCAGGGTAATAAGGCAGGGTAGCCATTTTTTTCATCAGGGAATCCAGGTCAGGATCTCCGTTGCTGCCGCTGTATCCCATTTCTATATGGTCCTGTATCGGGCGGGTAGTCTGATCTTCCAGCGAGGTGGCCCTTTCATCCCAGAAAAAACGAACTTCCTGGGCAAATCGGCTATTTATCAACCTCATCGAATGGCGACCGGTTTTTCCGCCTGTATGTCCGTCGCTCAATTGGGCGGTATCCCCAAATCCGAACTCTTGTTTGTGGCAGGAGGCACAGGCAACAGTGCCGGTAAGGGATAAATTTTTATCATAAAACAATACACGTCCCAGGGTTGCTCCTTTGTCGCCAAGCATATTAAAAGGTGGAGTATTGTCCTGGTTGATATAATTCGGTACCGTTTGCGCCGCGTAATTATCGGGTTGATTGAGGTTAATTCCGGCTTGAATAAAGAGGAGGGAAACAAGGCAAAGCGCCGCCAGTAGGGTGTATTTTTTCATTTGGTTTAGGTTTTCGGGGGGTAAGATGTTCCTAAACGCGATTGGTTTAATGAGCTTTTAAATTTATGATTTATGATTTATGATTTATGATTTATGATTTATGATTTATGATTTATGATTTATGATTTTTAATTTTTGATTTTGGAATTTGGAATTTGGAGCTTTGTCCTCCTACCTTAAGGATTCAACTTCTTCCAAATAAGATCCTTCATCTTATCAATATTATACCCCGTAACAGAGGAGATAAACAAATAAGGAACATCTTTCGGTAAGGTAGCTTCCATCTCTTTCATCAATTCGGCATCGAGCATATCGGCTTTGGTGATGGCCAGGATACGTTCTTTATGGAGCAATTCGGGGTTAAATTTCCCGAGTTCACCGAGCAGGATCTCGTATTCTTTTTTGAGGTCTTTGGCATCGACCGGTACCATAAAAAGGAGCAAGGCATTCCGCTCAATATGGCGGAGGAAACGTAAACCGAGTCCTTTGCCTTCTGCAGCTCCTTCGATAATTCCGGGAATATCGGCCATCACAAAAGTTTGAAAATCGCGATATTCCACAATGCCCAAATTGGGTTTTAAAGTGGTAAACGCATAATCTGCAATTTTAGGTTTGGNNGTGGTAAAGGGGTAATCGGCAATTTCTGGTTTGGCTGCGGAGATAACCGATAAGAGGGTGCTTTTTCCGGCATTCGGAAAACCAACCAGTCCCACATCGGCCAATACTTTAAGCTCCAGTATCATCCATTCTTCCTTACCGGGTTCACCGGGCTGGGCGTAACGGGGAGTTTGTTTGGCAGGAGTTTTAAAATGTTCATTTCCCAAGCCACCGCGACCACCTGAAAGAAGGACTTTTTCCTCGCCATCTTCCGTGATCTCAAACATGATCTCATTGGTTTCGGCATGACGGGCAACGGTTCCCAATGGAACATCGAGGTATTCATCTTTCCCCTCTGCTCCGGAGCGTCTTCCGCCTTCTCCGGGCATTCCATCGGCCGCAATAATATGTTTCCGGTATTTCAAATGGAGCAGGGTCCAAAGTTGGGTATTTCCCCTAAGGATAATATGTCCTCCACGGCCTCCATCTCCACCATCCGGACCACCCATGGCTGTTTTTTTGTCGCGATGCAAATGCGAAGCGCCCTTGCCACCTTTACCTGTGCGGCAGCAAATTTTTACATAGTCAACAAAATTCGATTCAGCCACGTTTAGGATTTAGCATTTAAAGAATCAATCACATAACTCAAACGATCGAAGATGGCCTTTACCTTTCCTACACCTTCTACCGAAACATATTTGTTCTGGCTGGAGTAATAGTCAGCGAGTATGGCAGTTTGTTCATTGTAAACTTTGATGCGGTTCCGTATGATGTTTTCGTCTTTGTCATCCGGACGATCACTTTCCTTACCACGTTCTAAAAGCCGTTTTACCAGTTCTTCTTCCGGCACATTCAGGGCGATCATTTGATGGATGGTCGTGTCTCTCCCGGCCAAAAAGGTATCAAGCGCTTCGGCCTGTGCCCTTGTGCGGGGAAATCCATCGAAGATAAACCCTTTGGCATCCGGGTTTTTATCAACCTCACTTTCCAGCAGGCGGATGGTTACTTCATCGGGAACGAGATTACCGGCATCCATATAACTTTTTGCCAGTTTACCCAGTTCGGTATTCCCCTTGATATTGGCTCTGAAAACATCCCCTGTCGAGAGATGAACCAGTTTGTATTTTTCGATGAGTTTGGCCGACTGGGTTCCTTTACCTGCCCCGGGAGGGCCGAAGAGTACGATATTTAACATTTTTGTAGGGATAAATGGAAGAAAGTGCAAAGATAGGGAAACGCGAGCATATAGCAGGCAGCATGGGGCAGGTTTGATTGTTTGATCGTGGGATCGTTANNTCGTAGGATCGTTAGACTGTTTGATTGTAGGATCGTTAGACTGTTTCATCGTGGTAAAAATGGTTTTATATAATTCCAGTCCCACGGTCCCACAGTCCCACGGTCCCACGGTCCCACAGTCCCACTAAACACTCCTATAGATCTCGCTCAGATTCCTTCCCAACCCGTTATAATCCAATCCATAACCGACCACAAAGTCATTCGCTATTTCAAAACCCACATAGTCGGGTTTAATGGGATGGATACGTGCTTTGGGCTTATAAAGCAGGGTTGCAACACGAAGGCTCAGCGGTTCAAAAGTGGCAAGTTCTTCGCATATTCCTGCAACGGTGAGTCCGCTGTCGACAATATCTTCGATCAGGATCACGTGCCGGCCGAAAATATTTTCCTGCATGCCCAACAAACGCTGAAGTTTACCGGTACTCTGGAGTCCCTGGTAGGAGGTATACTTTACAAAACTCAGTTCACATTTATCGTGAAAAAAGCGGGTGATATCGGAGGCAAAATGAACAGAACCATTCAGAACGGCTACAAAAATGGGGCGTTTTCCGAGGTAGTCTTTGTTCAATTCCCGGGCAATGGCCTTTACCCGCTCGTGTATTTGCTCTTCACTCAAAAACAACTCGAAGTAGCGGTCCCATAATTTTACACGTTTGTTCATTTTCTGACATTCGAAATAAAACGCAGGCTGAGCAGATATTTTAGTCCGAGCCAAAACGTGTTCAAAAGGGTAGGAAAACGCCCAAAATAACGGGTTTGAATTTGATAACGTTCTTTTAGTCCCTGTTTCCGGTGTAAGGTAGAGATCCCATCCTGCATAAAACGAACGATGGGTTCTTTATAAAAATAAAAGGTCTTTGCCAGTTTGGTGAGGCGTATGGCCCAATCGATATCCGCAGCTACCCGGTAATTCAGATCGTAAAAAGGAACCAGGTTCCGTTTGGCGATGATAGCCTGGTGGCAAACGACCATCCCGTTTTTAAAACTTTTCCAATCCAGGTGTTTGGGAGGGCGCATATGGCGCATTCCAACCATTTCATAGTTGGTGTCGATGATCGCGGTGTCTCCATAAATAAGGTCCACATCGCCTGCTTGTTTAAAGACTTCATCCAAAACCTCATCATCAAAAAACAGATCTCCTGCATTTAAAAACATGAGATACTCGCCCTGAGCCATCCTAATGGCTTTATTCATGGCATCATAGAGTCCCCCGTCTTTTTCACTGATCCACCGGTTCACAATTCCCGGATGTTTTTTCAGGATATCAACGGTAGCATCTCCCGACAATCCATCCACCACAATATATTCACGATCGGTAAAATGTTGGGCGCCAACAGAAAGAATGGTTGGCTCGATAAACTTTTCGGCATTGAAGGTAACCGTTATGATACTGAGTTTCGGGTTCATGATGCGCTGCAAAGAACGGAAAGCCCGCTTCATTTTACAACCGTGACCCCAACTAAAAGGAGGTTCATAATCAAAGGCCTACAGGGAAATATCCCCTGCTTAAGCGAAAATTCACAATTAACCTTTAGTTTTGAGCAAATGGTTGAATCAATTCGCAAGCTGCTGGAGAACAATGAGCATTGGGTAAACGAGATGATCGCGGAGGATCCGGAATATTTTTCCCGGCGCAATGACAATCAAACGCCTTCTTTTTTATGGATAGGATGCTCGGATAACAAGTTTCAACCGAATGAAGTAACAGGTACGGATGCGGGAGAACTTGTTGTACACAGGAATATAGCCAATTTGGTGGTTCAGGCTGATATGAATGTGCTTTCCGTGATCGGCTATGCTGTGGAAATTCTCAAAGTCAGGCATGTGATCATATGTGGTCATTATGGATGCAACGGGGTTCGTACTGCCATGCAAACAAGCGACCATGGATTTTTAGATAACTGGTTACGGGCAGTAAGGGAATTACAGGGTTATTATTGGAACGACCTCAAGATGCTAAAGGGAGAAGAGCGGGAAAATAAATTGGTAGAACTAAATGTGCGGGAGCAGGTCTATAATCTTGGGAAAACGAGCATCATACAAAATGCCTGGAAGAAAAGCAATCACCCCTATTTACACGGATGGGTACATGATCCGAATACGGGAAGAATTCTTTCTCAAACCGGTATGATCCACAGCGATATGTCACTGAAAGAAGTCTGTAAATTTGAAACCGGCACAATTTAGCTACCATGCAGTCTAAATTTTCAGAAGCCGTAGTGCATGGTTTGAGCTCCAATCCAAAGCGCCTGCCCTTTGATTATCTCTATGATGAAGCGGGAATTCGTCTGCTGAACGAGATCAGGAATATGCCTGAATATTATGCAGCTTCCTGTGAACTGCGCATTTTTCAGGCTCATGCTCCGGAAATGGCTGAACTCCTCTACAAGCCGGGAATGCAGATCATCGAAAAAGGAGCCGGCGATCCGGCTGCCATTTATTTCCTGCTCAAAGCCCTGCTTGAAAAGGATAAAAGAATAGGCTTTAGTCCGGTCGACAAATCAGAAAAACTTTTAAACCAGAGTAAAAAAATCCTGCATGAACGTTTGCCGGAATTGGCCGTAACACCCGGACTGGGCGATTTTTTTGCCATACTGGAAGAAAGGGAAGAAGGGGAGCCAACACCGAAACTCATTGTAATCCCCGCATCCCGGATAGGAAATTTGGGCTATCAGGATGCTTTAAGTGCCTTAAAACAACTCCGCCGCGTTCTCAAAACAGGCGATAAACTGCTGCTGGGTATCGATCTGAAAAAAGCGCCATCACTCATTCTTTCTGCCCATTCCGACCCGGCCGGAGTAAACGCCCGCTACAATTTAAACCTCCTCGAACGCGTGAACAGGGAATTGGGTGGACATTTTAACCCCAAATATTTTAAACACTACGCCTCCTACGAGCCGGAAACAGGAGAATTGAAAAACTTCCTGATCTCCCAAAAAGAACAGGAAGTATTGATAGAAAAATTAAACCGCAGCTTCCATTTTGATGCCTGGGAAAATGTACAAACTGAAATTTTCAAAAAATACAGTCCTGAAGAATTCCGCCAGCTGAGCACAGAAGCTGGCTTTACCTGGGTAGAGGCGTTTTATGATCCGGAGTTATTTTTTATGGATGTAATTCTGAATTGTCCATAAAAGTGGTCATTAGAAAATTATATCCACCCGGTTTTTTTTAAAGGATAAAATCCTACTTTTGCAGCGCAGTAAAAACACCGTATTCTAAACATGTCAAATCAAGGCAAAATAGCACAGATCATCGGCCCCGTAGTCGATGTTACTTTCGACGCAGAAGGAGCTAAACTTCCTAACATCCTCGACGCATTGTATGTTGAGAAGGCTGATGGAGCCCGTGTGGTTCTTGAAATTCAGCAGCATTTGGGCGAAAACATGGCAAGAACCATCGCCATGGATTCTACAGAGGGTCTGCTCCGCGGAATGGCAGCGATCGACACCGGAGCGCCTATTCAGGTGCCTGTTGGCGAGCATATCAAAGGACGTTTGTTAAACGTTGTTGGTGATGCCATCGATGGTTTGGGAGCTATTGACAGAACTGGCAGCCGCTCCATCCATAACGCACCTCCACGTTACGAGGACCTTTCCACCCAATCCGAACCTCTTTTTACAGGGATCAAGGTAATCGACCTGCTCGAGCCTTATGCCAAAGGAGGAAAGATCGGTTTGTTCGGAGGTGCCGGAGTAGGAAAAACGGTATTGATCCAGGAATTGATCAACAATATTGCAAAAGCTTACGATGGTATGTCGGTTTTCGCCGGTGTTGGTGAGCGTACCCGTGAAGGAAA
>DQHT01000137.1 GCA_003531115.1 Bacteroidota bacterium
ACGAGACTCGAACTCGCGACCCTAACCTTGGAAGGGTTATGCTCTACCAACTGAGCTACTCCCGCTTAATTATTTCAATTACCGAACAACAATTCGCAAATACGAATTGTTATTCGGTAGTGGGGAGAGGAGGATTCGAACCTCCGAAGTCGTAAGACAACAGATTTACAGTCTGCCCCATTTGGCCGCTCTGGAATCTCCCCATTTCCTTCATTACATAGAGAAAAGAGCCGCCTATCGGATTCGAACCAACGACCTACTGATTACAAATCAGTTGCTCTACCAACTGAGCTAAGGCGGCTAAGCTGTCTCTAAAAGAACAGTCCTCAAACCCATGGTGGATTTGAGGACTGCAAAAGTATCTCTTTTTTGCAAAACTGCAAACAGTCAGCGAAAAAAAATTATATGGCCAGGGTCTTCTCTTTATACTTCTTCAATTGTACTTTCAAACTTTCAAATGCCAGGTCAATGGCACATTCAAAAGTTCTGCACTTTTCTTCGCAAAAAAGGGTCTGGTGAAATACGTTCAGTTTCACCTCCAACACCTTGTTGTCGCTGTTGGTAACATTCTCAACTTTGAGATAAATATTGGCATCGACGATCCCGTCGTAAAAGGTTGCCAGCTTGTTGATCCGTTTGTTGATGTACTCGATCAACTTTTGATCAGCAGTAAAATTGATGGATTGAATGGTGATTTCCATAAGCGTAAGTTTGTTTAGGTTAAGACTTGGGATGAGCTTTTCGGTAAACTTCCTTCAAACGTTCTATCGAATTGTGCGTATACACCTGGGTAGCTGCCAGATTACTGTGGCCCAGCAATTCTTTGATGGCATTCAGTTCCGCCCCGTTATCCAGCAGGTGGGTCGCGTAACTGTGCCGCAAAACATGCGGACTGCGTTTTTTCATTGTACTAACAGTACCCAGATGATCCTTTACGATCGAATAGATAAGTTTCGGGTAAGCCGGCAGCCCCTTATCGGTTAAAAGGAGCTGTTCCGATTGAAATCCTTCCCGTTGTTTCACGATGATATATCCCCGCAACAAATCGGCCAATCCGCCTGTTATCGGGATGATCCTTTCCTTATTTCTTTTTCCCAATACTTTGATGGTTTGTGAATCCAAACGAAGGTCGCTCTCTTTCAGTCCGATAGCTTCAGACAAGCGGATACCTGTTCCGTACAGGAGTTCCAAAACAAGAAAATCCCTCCAACTGGAAAATGAATCAGTTTCACCCGGTGCATCGCCTAAAAGCTGTTCCATTTTAGCCTGCTCCACAACAACGGGAAGGCGTTTGGATGTTTTGGGGGATACCACCTTTTTCATCGGGTTCTGCTGAATGCGTCCCTGCTGCAGGCTGTATTTAAAAAAAGATTTAAGACTGGAGATTTTACGGTTGATACTGCGTGCCAGCATTCCGCCCTGCATCAACTCAGCAATATAGCTACGGATCATGGGCGCAAGGATCAGATGACACTGATCGACATCATACTGGTCCTTTAAAAATTCCGCGAATTGATGCAGATCATTCCGGTACGCGGTAAGGGTGTGAGATGAATATTTTTTCTCACTTTCCAGGTAATTGAGGAAATCGCTAAAAAAGAAATCTGTACCCATACCGTTGAGGTAAAGATACAGATTTCAAAATGTTTTATACGAATAAAAAAGAAACTTATTCTCCTTTAATCTGCATTTGCTGCTTGTAACGGGCACGAATAACTTCGAAGCGTTTTTTAACAGAAGGCTTAACAAATGCCTGCCGCGCTCTCAGCTCTTTCAATACGCCTGTTTTTTCGTATTTCTTCTTGAATTTCTTCAGTGCTTTTTCCAGCGACTCGTTTTCTTTTACGTTAACTATGATCATCGTTCTTCTGAATGGGCTGCAAATATAAGTATTGTCTTTGAAATTATGCAAACATTTTTAGAAATGTCTAAGTCTGGGTTCGGGGTTTTGGGTTCAGGGTTCAGGCGGCTGGCGCACGAGTATCGTTCACGCGGAGCCGCGGCGAGCGATGTTTTTGAGAACGAGTATTGCTTACGCGCGATGAGAGACGCGGTTTTTTTTATTCGTCGACAAACAAAACCGCGTCCTCCGTCTGGCGTAAGCAATAAGCCGAGCAAACTCCAACTCCTTCGCGCCACCGCGTTGAAATTCGCGTGCGAAAGCAATGGTCTATCGTCTATGGTATATGGTCTACTCCTTCAGGATCGACCTCGATATCACCAACTTCTGTATCTCCGAAGTCCCCTCACCAATCGTGCATAACTTCGAATCCCGGTAATACTTTTCGACGGGGAAATCCTTTGTATATCCATATCCGCCAAAGATCTGAACCGCATCGGTCGATACCCGCACGGCCACTTCTGAGGTATAATATTTCGCCATGGCCGAAACCTTGGTAACCGGCTTCCCGTTGTTTTTCAGGAATGCAGCTTCCATGGTCAATAATTCACCTGCCTCGATCTGCATCTTCATATCCGCCAGCTTAAATCCTATCGCCTGAAAATTAGCTATGGGCTGTCCGAATTGTTCGCGTTCCTTCGAATACTTCAGAGCCGCCTCAAAAGCTCCCTGCGCAATTCCCAGTCCAAGTGCGGCAATAGAGATACGGCCTCCATCCAGAACTTTCATGGCCTGAATAAACCCGTCGCCTACCTTACCCAGCATATTTTCTTTTGGGATACGACAGTCCTCAAAGACCATCTCCGCGGTTTCGCTGCAGCGCATGCCCAGTTTATTCTCCTTTTTACCCCCCCTGAAGCCGGGAGTTCCCCGCTCAACCACAAAAGCGGTAATGCCATGGGAATCAAGAAGCTCTCCCGTACGTGCCAGCACTACGGCAATATCTCCGCTGATCCCGTGGGTGATCCAGTTTTTGCTGCCATTGAGCACAAAATGATCTCCATCCTCCTTCGCTACACATTGCATCCTGAGGGCATCCGACCCGGTATTGGCTTCTGTTAATCCCCAGGCGCCTATCCACTGTCCGCTGGACAGTTTAGGCAGCCAGCGTTGTTTTTGCTCGTCATTCGCAAACTGCAAAATATGGCCGGTGCATAGGGAGTTATGGGCAGCCATGGAAAGGCCGATAGATGGATCGATCCTGGCTAGTTCAACAATAGCTGTAACATACTCGAAATAACCGAAGCCCGACCCACCATACTCTTCAGGTACCAAAACCCCCAGAAGGCCAAGTTCACCAAGTTGGTGCATGACTTCTTTTGGAAAAGTCTGGCTTTCATCCCATTCCATCATTTTCGGACGGATATTTTTTTCGGCGAAATCCCGGATCATCTGACGGATCATTTGTTGGTTTTCCGTCTCAGTAAAATTGAATATGCTTGAACTGCTGGCTGTCGACATAATGGCTTAGTCGGCAAAAATAGGAGATTGTTTTTAATTCCGCCGAAGAAATTCCTACCTGCCGCCAAATGTGGGATCGGGCGACAAGTCGGTTTGCTGGTACTTTTCGCAATCGACTTCGATGCTTATCGGTTTTTTAGGCGGCTCGAAAGCGCCATCATACAAACTGATGCTTTTGTCGGCGTAAACCATTTGCATATAATAGGCCCATATAGGCATCGACATGGCTGAGCCGCCACCCAGTTCAAGGTTTCTGAAATGGACTGCCCGATGGTCGTTCCCTACCCATGCACCTGAAACCAGATTGGGGGTGATGCCTATAAACCAGCCGTCTGACTGGTTTTGGGTTGTCCCTGTTTTACAGGCTATCGGGTTCTGCAGGTTGTAAACGTACCTGAGTTTTGCAGCCGTACCGTAGGTCGCCCTTTCCATCATTTTGATCATGACATAGGCCGTTTGTTCACTCATGGCCTGTTGGGTTTCTGGCACGCCTGAGTACACAACCGCTCCGTTTTTGTCCTCAATGCGGCTTATAAAAAAGGGTTTTACGGCTACACCTTTGTTGGCATAGGTTCCAAAAGCCCCGACCATCTCATAAACGGAAAGGTCCATGGTTCCTAAACAAATAGAAGGGTAAGCCTCCAGGGTTCCTTCTATGCCCATTTTCCGGCAAAGCTCGATCACGTTTTTCGGTCCGTTAGGGCCCAATTGTTTCATGAGATAGGCACTGATGCTGTTCACCGAAAGGGCAAGCGCCTTACGTAACTGCATAGTCCCGCCATATTTATTGTCGGCATTTGCAGGTGACCAATTTTCATATTCTTCAAAAACAACACGTTCATTTGGTGCAGCAAAACAGGGGGAATAGCCATTGTCCACAGCCATGGTGTACACAAAAGGTTTGAAGGTTGACCCAACCTGACGGGTACTCTTAATATTCACATGGTCATATTTAAAAAAGCGGTGATTGATCCCGCCAACCCATGCTTTGATCTCTCCCGTATGCGGGTCGAACGACATAAACCCGGTTTGAAGGAAATACTGATAATATTTAATAGAATCCAGGGGACTCATCAGTGTATCTTTTTCCTGACGTTTATTATCCCAGGTAAAAACGGTCATTTCTACCGGGGTGCTAAATTCCTTCTGTATCTCTTTTTCAGTAAAATTGGCTTCTACGAGCGATTTGTAACGCTCCGATTTTTTAACGGCATCTTCGATAATGCTGGTATGCTCTCCCCAGGGTTCACGCCCTTTCCAGTGGGCAAAGAATTTTTTCTGATGCCCGCTCAAATGTTTTTCAACAGCCTTTTCTGCATAATTCTGCATGCGGCTGTCGATGGTAACATAAATTTTTAAGCCGTCGCGATAAAGATCATACCCGTTCTCTTTGCACCATGCATTTAGCTCCTGGCGTAAATGTTCCCTGAAATAGGTTGCGCTGCCTTCATTATGGTCTTCCCTAACGAATTGAAGTTCCGTAACAACCGCATACAAGGAGTCTTTCTGTTTTTCAGTAATATACCCGTTGCGTTCTAACTGGTAAAATACCACATTTCGCCGCGAGAGATTGTTTTCGGAAATGGTAAGTATGGAATCGGATTTATGTTGGTTGCGTGGTACCGGGTTAAAGAGCCCCGGGTGTTTTGCCATGGCCACCAGGGTAGCAGACTGATCCAGGGTGAGTTTATCCGGAGTTGTCTTAAAATAGATCTTGGCGGCAGAGTTAATGCCCACTGCCTGATGAAGAAAGTCAAAACGGTTAAAATACATGGCAATGATCTCTTCTTTGGTATACCGGCGTTCCAGACGCACCGCGATCACCCATTCCTTGAGTTTTTGTTTGATCCGGTCGGTAATATTATCGGCCGGTCTTTCGGTAAAGAGCATTTTCGCCAATTGTTGGCTCACCGTACTTCCTCCTCCGGCTTTCCCGAATTTCAGCACTGCCCGGAACAGGGAACGAAAATCAACCCCCGAATGGGAATAGTAACGCTCATCTTCCGTGGCTATCAGCGCATTAACCAGGTGGGGGGAGAGGTCTTTAAACTTTACCGGAGTCCGGTTTTCAACATAAAACTTTCCTAATATGACATTGTCGGAGCTGATGATTTCCGTGGCCACATTATTTTTCGGATTTTCAAGTTCTTTAACATCCGGCAACTTGCCAAAAAGGCCATTGCTGATCAGCACAAAAAGTAAAAAAACGAGAAAAATACTACCGAAAAAGAGTCCCCAGAACCAGATGAGGAGTCGGGAGAATCTGCTTTTTTTGGATTTGGTCATTTTTGGATATAGTATGTTTTGGTAAATTTAAGGAAACCTTCCAGGTCCGAATTTACAACCATCAAGCCGAGATTTTTAGGATCACACACAAAAAATTCTGCTCCGGGGGCTGCTAAACTTTTGATAAATTCGGAGTCGCTAAGCACCAGTTTGCGGTAATTATCAGCTGCTTCGGCGCTGGCAAATTCCTTGACCACCAAAAATTGCCGGTCGCCAACCAACAGATCTTCAACGGCAAAAGTCCCGTCGGCCATCTGTTTTTTGTTAAAATCTGAAAAACGGGCTTTGAGCTGGTTCATGGAAACGGTTTTCCGCTCCGGCATAAGCATAATGAAATAATGCTTATTTCCCGGAGTATAGGCATACTGCACCTTGGTGACCTCTGCAACGCCGGTTGCTGAACTTTTGCGCTTGTAAGCTTCCAGGATCTGCTGTGCTTCGAGGCCTTGCGCTGTTGTCGGGTAGTTGGCAACCAATGCCTCCAGCAGGTGAATGCAGGTGGCTACACTATCGATACGTGCATAACTTAAAGCCTCCAACAAATCGAATTTCGGCTGGATCACCGTTCCGTAAGAAGTTTTGTCAAAGCTTTTTTTCGCTTCAATTACCCCCAGGAAGTTTCCGGCTTTATACGCTTCATAAGCTGATTTATAAGCATGAATAATCTTCGGATCAATACCTACTTCTTCCGGAACATTCGGGTCTTTTTCCTGTGTGAGGTATTTCGAATAAGCGCTGTTCGGATATTCGGTTATCAGGCGGGCTTTAAAAACGTTGGCAGGATCTGTTTGGTTTTCGGCTGTACGTATCTTGTACATATAAAATAAGGCCTTCGGAACTTCGGCATGATCTCCAAATTGGGTCAGGAAACGCTTAAATGCTTTTTCAGCTTCGGGATAATCTTTCAACTGTTCAAAGTAGATCTCTCCAACTTTCAGGTAGGCCGAAGCTATCCGGTCTTTTGACGACTTTTTCGCTTCCGGGGTGAAGGGGATATCTTTTATATAAAGGTAGCGGGCATAACCGGCAGAGTCCTTTGGTGTTTCCGGTTTATTCTCCACCTTGTCCGGCTCTTTATTTCCATCGCCTTCTTCTTCTTCTTCCTCTTCCTCTATGAAACTGGCTTTTGAAGCGATGGAATTAAATTGCCAGTTATCGACATTGGGCCGTTCGCCGTAGCGGGAAATAAACTCATTATAGCCTCTGGCCACCTGCATAGGATCCGCAAAATAAAAGGAGCTGCCTGATCCCGATGGAGGGTTAAAAGGATTATTAGGAACGATGGGATTGATGACAGGTCCTTTTTTTTCGTCCTTTTTCTTCGCTTCCTCTTTGCGACGCTGTTCTTCCTTTATCGCCATGTCGATCAGATTATCGATTTCCTTCATTGGCAAAGTAGCCAGAGTCAATAAACTGTCCTCCCTTCTTATGAGGATCAGGTTTTTGATGAGTTCACTTAAAACTTCCTGTTTCGCTTTGAGGCGCTCGTAGTCTTTAAATTCAGGCTTGAGAAAATATACTGCACTATCGTAATAGATCTGGGCATTATGGTAATCAGGCCGGGAGAAATAGATGTCTGCCATAGCCAAAAAAACCAGCGCTTTCTGGTCGCTGTTTGCCCGGTTATGCTGGCTGGAAAGTTTAAAATTTTCTATAGCCAGATCCAGATTGCCTTCTTTTTTTTCGATAAGTCCCAACTCATAATATACCTGGGCAAAGTAGGTCGCATTTTTATCGTCCTTCAGCATGCTCTTCAGGTATTTGCGAGCTGAACGTACTTCTGATTTGTTGGTGGGGTCGTAATTCCGTGCCAGGTTGATCTTGGCGTTAAAAGCCATTTCATACGGCGGACTTCCCTTGGTTACTATTTTATAATGTTCCCTGGCTTTATTCCTGTCGCCCTGCTCAGCATAAAGTTGTCCCAGTATATAATGGTAGCGCGCTTTTTTATAAGAACCCTTTGCCAGGGGCAGGGCCTTTTCCATGTTTTCAGCCGCGATCTTGTATTTTTCTACCCGGATATGCACATAGGCACTCACTTCATGAAGGGATGCCTTGAGTTTGGGCGGAAAATCGGGGTCATTATTCAGAAGTCCGATGATCGCTTCGGCATCTTTCGCTTTGCCAAGAAGCACATAAGATTTGATGATCCATAAAGTGGCTTCATACGAAAGGATCGAGCCCTTATATTGAGAATTGAGGAATTGAAAGGTTTCAATGGCCGCAAAATAGTCACCTTTAAAAAAGTAGGCTTTCCCCATCATCAGATAGGCATCATCCACCCATTTGCTTATAGGCCGTTCAGCGATCACCCGCGAGGCTTTTTTGATCACCTCGTCCATTTGTCCCGATTGGCTTTTCCGGTTTGCGTCGGAACCATAGGGATACACATCGAGCACTTTGGTAAAATCGTCGACATGCGCCTTTTCCAAACTCAGGCGGGTGTCTTCCAGCTTTTGCAGGCCATTAAAGTACACGTTGAAATGCGCCACCATGTTCTGGTAGCTGCGGTTCATAAAAGTGTCCCTGTTTTTATCGCAGGCGGCCAGGCCAATGATCAGGAGCAGTAGTGTAAATATTCGTGCGGCAGAAGTCGCTTTCAAAAGGATTCCTTTTTAAATATAATAACTTTGAAGCAGCGAAATTATTATATAATAAGCAATAATCGCGACACATATCTCAAATGGAACAGAAAAAACGACTAATCCATCGCCTTCGTCACAAATACCGCCTGGTGATTATGAACGATGCCACCTTCGAAGAGAAGGCTTCGCTGACCCTGACTAAGCTGAATGTGTTCATGCTCATTAGCAGTGTATTGGTTTTGTTTTTCGGCTTAAGCTTTTATTTATTGGGCTATACGGCTCTTCGTGAATATTTACCCGGACAGATCGGAAAAGACCAGAGTCATCTTTTATTGGAACTCTCCTATAAAATTGATTCGCTTGAAAAGGCAAACCTGGCCAATGAAAATATGCTCCAGAATAATATGCGCATTTTGCAGGACCGCCCCGATACGGGAATGTCGGGCGGCGGAGAGGATTCCATACCGGGTCAGGTTATCCTTGATCCGAGTGTGGAGGAGTTGGCCCTCCGTGAAAAAATGGGAAACCGCAGGGATTTTTCACTGGAAGCCGGGAGGAGCCAAACCGGGAACGTGTTGTTTGCACCCTTTTTTACTCCGGTGAGCGGAATTGTGTCCGCCCCTTTTGATCCCCTCGTTGATCATCTGGCTACGGATATCGTTGCAGGGGAAGACCAGACTGTGAAGTCGGTTTTGGAAGGTTCGGTGATTCTGGCGTCATGGACTCCTGAAACCGGTCATGTTATTGCCATTCAACACGCCAACAATCTATTATCCATATATAAGCATAATTCGGTATTATTGAAAAAAGTAGGTAATTTCGTAGATGCAGGAGAGGCCATTGCGATGGTCGGGAATTCCGGTGAATTATCTACCGGTCCTCATCTGCACTTTGAATTATGGCATAACGGTATTGCCCTAAATGCCGAGGAGTACATGGTTTTTAAATGAACAGGCATGTTTAACAGCAAAGAAGACAATAGAAAAAAAATAAAAGGGATGGAAGGTGTAGGCCAGGACCTAAACCTGATCGGTATCGGAACTTCCATTACCGGAGATATCAATTCGAGTGGCGACCTGCGTATCGATGGTACGGTAAAAGGAAACGTATATTCGAAAGCCCGCCTTGTTTTGGGTCCGAATGGCAAGATCGAAGGAGATATCCATGCCCAGAATGCGGATATTCAGGGAGCTGTAAAAGGCAAGTTGATGGTTGGAGAGATCCTTTTTCTGAAAACCTCAGCCCTTATCAATGGCGATATCATCACCAACAAGCTGGTGGTGGAAAGCGGCGCAGAATTTAATGGCAATTGCATCATGAAATCAGCCTCCCGGATCGTGGAGGAAACCGGCGCCAATGAAATCAGAAAACCCAAAACCGAACAACAAGCTACCCTTTGATTTTTTAAAACTTTGGTCGATGACCCTGCCCCTGATCATTTCAGTAGGGGTGATGGGCTTTTTGGGCCATCTTTTGGATGAGGCCATCCATTTTAATTTTCCATTGTTCACTTTGCTTGGTATTTTTGCCGGGCTAGGAGTGGCAGTATACCAGATCCTGCGCACCCTAAACAAAAAATAACATGACATTTGGAAAATTCACCTTACGGCTGGCTGCTTTTTCAGCCCTGTTGGCAGTAATCCTGCAGCTTATTTTTACCAATACCAGCCTTTTACCAAAGGTACTTTGGTGGGCCTTCGGATATATGGTGGTGATCACCCTGATCATTTACTATATCTCCGTTTTTTCCCTGAAGATGAATGTAAAAAATTCCATGTCACTGATCCTGGGTTCCATGTTTTTTCGCTTGTTCAGTTCCCTGCTTTTTCTCATCATCTATATGGTAATCACTGGTTCACGCGACATTCCCTATGTGGTCGGATTTATGTGTCTATATCTTTTATTTCAAGTGTTTGAAATTTATCATTTACTCGTTAACTTGCGCCCCGATTTAAAAGAGTAGGCAATCCTTGATGAGGTACGTAAATTCAGGCGTTCGCGGTTTTTGGAGAGTGAAAAATTTCGCCTTCATTCTCGTTTTTATGACGTTTACAGGGTCATGGGCAAGTACGGTTGACTCCGTAGGGCAGCATGATGACCACCAAACGGTGGGGGGACATGAGGAGGAAGGTTTGACAACTTCCAACATGAGTTCTTCCATTTTGCATCACATCAGCGATGCCCACGAATGGCATTTCTTTTCTGTTGGCGAAACCCACGTGAGTTTGCCCCTTCCGGTTATTCTCTATTCTGAAGAATATGGATTGGACATTTTCTTTTCCAACAAATTCGACCACCACACCCATACCTATAAGAACTACAAAGAAGAGCATGGCCATATCATCCTGATCGATGATGCAGGTGCTCCGGTAATGGAGGCGCATCTCCTCGATCTTTCCATCACAAAGAATGTGGCTTCCATGCTTTTGGCCTTTATTATAATGGTAGGGCTATTTACTTCGGTAGCCAAGGCATATAAAAAACGTCCGGGACAAGCACCCAAAGGACTCCAGTCTTTTATGGAGCCACTTATCCTCTTTGTACGTGATGATATTGCCCGTCCGAATATGGGTCATCATTATGCCCGTTTTACTCCTTATTTATTGTCGCTGTTTTTCTTTATATGGATAAACAACTTATTGGGATTACTTCCCGGAGCGGCGAATGTTACCGGAAATATCGCGGTAACCATGGTGTTGGCACTCCTTTCCCTGATCATTACCAACGTAAACGGAAATAAATCCTACTGGATGCACATTTTATGGCCTCCGGGAATTCCTTTTGCGGTTAAGTTTATTCTAATACCAGTTGAGCTTATATCAATACTCTCCAAGCCTTTTGCCTTGATGATCCGTTTGTTTGCGAACATGACTGCAGGGCACATTATCATCATGAGTATTTTAAGCCTGATCTTCCTTTTCTCTGAAAATGGCACCAACGCCGGTGCAGGATTTGGAGTATCCTTCGCCTCGGTTCCTTTTGCCATATTCCTTTATGTTCTGGAATTACTGGTAGCTGCGATACAGGCATTTATTTTTACCATGCTTACGGCCTTGTTCATTGGACAAGCCATGCCGGAAGAACATCACTAAGCAAAAAATCAATCACAATAAATACATAGACCTATGTTGTTACAAACTATCTTATTACAGGCAGCTGAAGTAGTAAAGTATGGACCAATCGGTGCCGGTATCGGTGCAGGATTAGTAGCCCTTGGTGTTGGTGTCGGTATCGGAAAGATCGGTGCCGGTGCAGTAGAAGCTATTGCCCGCCAGCCAGAAGCTATGGGTGATATCCGGACTACGGCCATCATCCTTGCAGCCTTCATCGAAGGGGTAGCCCTCTTTGGTGCGGTGATCTGTTTCCTTGCAATGGGTGCTTAATAAAAGAAATAATACAGGTTTGTTTCCTCTGATCGTAGAGGAAACAACCTGTTATGTCCAACTTACTTGAAAAGAAGAAAATGGAGTTATTAACCCCTGCCTTAGGATTATTCTTCTGGACCTTGCTGGTCTTTTTGATTATCGTTTTTATGCTTAAAAAACTGGCATGGAAACCGATACTCTCAGCCATCAAAGACCGGGAAGATTCGATCGAAGAGGCCTTACAGACTGCTGCTAAAGCACGTTCAGAAATGAACCAGCTCCAGGCGAGCATTGCCGACGCTAAAAAAGAAGCGGCTGCCGAACGTGAACGTATCATGAAGGAAGCCGGTGAAATGAAACTCGCAATTCTCTCCCAGGCGAAAAAAGATGCCCAGGCAGAAGCCGGTCGTATTGTTGATGATGCGCGTGAAGCCATTCAAAAGGAAAAAGCTGCGGCCATGTCGGATATCAAATCCCAGGTAGCTGCTCTTTCGCTCGAGATCGCTGAAAAAGTGCTCGTGAAGAAGTTTGAGAACAGAACAGAGCAGGAAGCGCTGGTCCAGGAATATTTGAAAACAATATCCATCTAAGTTATGTCAGAGATCAGAATCGCATCAAGGTATGCCAAATCACTGATTGAACTGGCTAACGAACAAAAAGCCGTGGATGCCGTGTTTTCGGATATGGAGCTTTTTTCCAACACCTGCAAGGAGAGTAAAGACCTTGTGATGATGTTAAAAAGTCCAATTATTCTGGGTAGCAAAAAACGCCAGGTGCTGGAAGCAGGTTTTACCGACTTCCATAAACTGACCCGGCTTTTTATGGATACAGTGATACGCAAAGGCCGCGAGGCATTTTTGCCCCTCATTGCCAAAGAGTTGGTTCGGATGTATAATGAACAACATAATATCGCTACGGCCAAAGTAACAACAGCCACCGTGCTGGATGCCAAAGCCCTTGCTGATATACAAGGCATGCTGGAACAAAAAACCGGCAAAAAGATCGAACTCGAAACCGAAGTTGACCCGAGCCTTATCGGCGGACTGGTGGTACGTATGGGCGATAGTCTTTTTGACGCCAGCATTGCCAATCAATTGAAAAAAATAAAAAAAGAACTCGTTTTAAAATAAAGAAATTATATGGCTAACATTAGACCTGACGAGGTTTCAGCGATCATTCGTGAACAACTCTCCAGCCTGAAATCCGAAGCCGAGCTCGAAGAAGTAGGTACGGTACTCCAGGTGGGTGACGGTATCGCTCGTATTTATGGACTTACCAAAGTGCAATCCGGTGAATTGATTGAATTCCAGAACGGTTCAGAGGGTATCGCCCTTAACCTTGAGGAAGACAACGTAGGTGCGGTATTGCTGGGTAATCCTGAAAAAGTTCGCGAAGGCGACGTAGTGAAAAGAACACGCCGCATTGCTTCCCTCAAAGTGGGTGAAGGTTTGTTGGGTCGTGTTGTAAATACACTGGGTCAGCCGATCGACGGAGAAGGTGAGATCACAGGAGAACTGTATGAAATGCCTATCGAAAGAAAAGCTCCGGGGGTTATTTACCGTGAACCGGTAACCGAACCTTTGCAAACCGGTCTTAAAGCGATCGATGCCATGATCCCTATCGGACGTGGACAACGTGAGTTGATCATCGGTGACCGTCAGACCGGTAAAACGGCTATCGCCATCGATACCATCCTGAACCAAAAAGAGTTCTACGATAAAGGAGAGCCCGTATTCTGTATTTATGTAGCGATCGGACAAAAAGGTTCGACCGTTGCCCAGGTGGTAAAATCCCTGAAAGATGCAGGTGCCATGGCTTACACCGTTGTAGTAGCAGCAACCGCTGCTGACCCGGCTCCGCTTCAGTTTTATGCGCCTATGTCAGGTGCGGCTATCGGGGAGTTTTTCCGCGATACCGGTCGTCCGGCATTGATCATTTATGATGACCTTTCAAAACAAGCGGTAGCCTACCGTGAAGTTTCCCTGCTCCTTCGCCGCCCGCCGGGTCGTGAGGCTTATCCGGGAGACGTATTCTACCTCCATAGCCGTTTGCTGGAAAGAGCAGCGAAGATCAACTCATCTGACAAAATTGCTCAGGACATGAACGATCTTCCAGATTCTATCCGCCACCTGGTAAAAGGAGGAGGTTCTCTTACCGCCCTTCCAATTATTGAGACACAAGCCGGTGACGTTTCCGCTTATATCCCTACCAACGTCATCTCGATCACCGACGGACAGATCTTCCTGGAATCCAACCTCTTTAACTCCGGTGTTCGTCCTGCGATCAACGTGGGTATCTCGGTATCCCGTGTGGGTGGTAACGCCCAGATCAAATCCATGAAAAAAGTGGCAGGTACCCTGAAACTTGACCAGGCTCAGTACCGTGAGCTCGAGGCTTTCTCGAAATTCGGTTCTGACCTTGATGCGGCTACGAAAGCGGTTCTGGATAAAGGTTCCCGGAACGTGGAGATCCTGAAACAGGGACAATATTCCCCGGTAAGCGTATCCAATCAGGTTGCCATGATCTATTTGGGAACCAAAGGGATGCTGAACAAAGTTCCTGTTAACAAGGTACGTGAGTTCGAAGCTGAATACATCCAATACCTGGAAAACAAACACAGCGATGTGTTAAAGAGTCTTGGTGCAGGAAAATTTGATGAAAGCCTTACATCGGTGCTTGAAACCGTTGCAAAGGAGTTATTGGCAAAGTATAACTAAAAAAGGAAAAGGGGACTTCGGTCCCCTTTATACGCATTCTTAGCAATGGCAAACCTAAAGGAAACCAGAACCCGTATAGCATCCGTATCTTCTACGCAGCAAATTACCAAAGCCATGAAACTGGTTTCGGCAACCAAGCTGCGCAGGGCCCAGACGGCGATCACCCAAATGCGTCCTTATGCAAGCAAGCTGAAGGTGATGCTGGGCAATCTGTCGGGAAGTGTTGAAGATGCTTCTTTGGCAAAATACTTTGAAGAACACGAATTGAAGAAGGTCCTTATCGTGGTAATGACCTCCGACCGCGGATTATGCGGTGCCTTCAATTCGAATGTGGTGAAACGTGTAAAACAGGTTGTTACCATTAAATACAAAGACATTCCAAGAGAAAATATCACCCTGCTTTACTGCGGTAAAAAAGGCTATGATCTTTTGTCTAAGCTGGGTTGCAATAACGACCTGAGCCACCGCGATATGTTCCAGAGACTGGAGGCAGCAGAGGTTTTTAACTTTGCACAAACTTTATTGGAACGTTTTACGAGCCGCGAATTTGACCGGATCGAGATCGTTTACAACCAGTTCAAAAATGCCGCTACCCAGATCGTAACAGAAGAGCGTCTGCTTCCGGTTGACCTCGAAGAATTCAACAGCAAAAGCGGACCGAATGCGGATTATATTTTTGAACCTTCCAAAGTGGAGATCCTTGGTGACCTCATTCCACGGAGTTTAAAAACCCAGGTTTACAAAGCCCTTCTGGATTCTTTTGCTTCCGAACATGGCGCCCGTATGGTGGCGATGGATAAGGCAACAGAAAATGCCGGTGACCTGATGAAAGCCCTTCGTTTGGCATACAACCAGGCACGTCAGGCTGCGATTACCAAGGAACTTTCCGAGATCGTCGGGGGAGCTGCTGCTCTCAACGGCTAAGCTCCACATTCCATGGCTTCCGCACGCATATCGTTAACGCGGAGCCGCGGTTTTTTATTCGTCCGCAAACAAATCCGCGCCTTTATTCTGGCGTCAGCAATAAGCCGAGCAAACACCAACTTTTCTGCGCCTCCGCGTGAAATTACGTGTGCGTCAGCCGGTGAGCGTCAGCAGGCCTGCTAAAAATTTGCAGGTAATTCGTATTTTCCCCGAATGAAACGGAACCTATCCCTGTTCCTGCTCTTGCTCATAACCCTCTTGAGTGAAGCGCAGGTCATTACACAAACGATTCGTGGTAAGGTAGTAGACGAAGAGTCCAAATACCCTTTAATGGGGGTAACAGTGCGCTTATTAAGCGATACCTCGGGTAGCACAGGTGCCCTCACTGATATCGACGGGGTATTTCGTTTGGAGAAGATCCCGGTTGGCCGGCACCAGTTGGAGTTTCGTTACCTGGGTTATGAACCGAAAGTTTTAAGCAATATCGAGTTGGGTTCGGCCCGTGAGGTGGTTTTGCAGGTGGAGATGAGCGAGTCGGTGGCTGTTGGGGAAGAGGTGGTGATAAAAGCCAAAACCGGGAATGGGGAGCCCAATAATGAAATGGCCATGATATCGGCCCGCTCTTTTACGGTGGATGAAACAGATCGGTATGCCGGTAGCAGGGGAGACCCCAGCCGGATGGTTTCTAATTATGCAGGGGTACAGGGTGCCAATGATGCCCGTAATGATATCGTGGTGCGGGGTAATTCGCCGGCAGGTGTTCTTTGGCGTGTAGAAGGCATCGATATCCCCAATCCCAACCACTTTGCCATACCCGGAACATCGGGTGGGCCGGTGAATATCATCAACAATAAAATGCTGGCCAATTCTGATTTTTACTCGGGAGCCTTTCCTGCTGAGTTTGGTAATGCCACTGCGGGAGTTTTTGACCTGAAATTCAGAAACGGAAACAATCAGAAATACGAATCCAGCTTTCAGTTCGGATTTATGGGTACCGAGCTGTTTACCGAAGGCCCTATCAATAAAAAGAAAGGGTCCTCTTTTTTAGTAGGTTACCGCTATTCCAGCCTGGCGCTTTTTGACAAGCTGAATATAAATATCGGAACCAATGCCGTTCCCAAATACCAGGATTTCGGTTTTAAAATGTGTTTCCCGATGAAAAACAATTCCAGCATCAGCTTTTGGGGCGTTGGAGGATACAGCAGCATCGATATCCTGATCAGTGAGCAATCACCAGAGGAGCATAACCTGTATGGAGAAAACGACCGGGATCAATATTTCACCTCCTGGATGGCTGTATTTGGCAGCACCTATATGAAGAGTTTTAATAGTTCTACCTACCTGAAGGTGACCACCGCTGTGAGTTCCCAAAAGGTAAGTGCTTTGCATGAATACCTTTTTTATTCACCCGCGAGAGATACGCTCTATGCCAAGGATCCATTGTTGCAGTATAGCTTCCGGCTGAGTACATGGAATACCCATGCTTCGGTGAATCATAAGATCAATACCAACCTCACACTGAAAACCGGACTGATCGCTGATGTACAGCAGAATATTTTCAGGGATTCGGCTAGAAGGGTCATTCAGTCGAATGGAAATTATTCGCTCGACGCCTGGCAGGTGAGATGGAATACCAGCGACTATGCATTTTTGATCCGGCCATACGCCCAGTTAAGAATGAAGCTGGGAACCCGTTTAACCGTGAACGGCGGACTTTATACCCAGTACTACAGCCTGGCCAATAAGTTTTCAGGTATCGAACCCCGTGCAGGAGCGAAATATGCGCTTAATTCAAAGAGTAACCTGAACCTGGGAGTCGGCCTTCACAGCCAGATCCAGCCGGTATACATGTACTATTTTATTCCACCGGGAGAAACAGAACCGAATAATCCGAATATGGATTTTACCAAAAGCTGGCATTTTGTATTGGGCTATGACAGGGCAATAGGCAAAGGCACCCGACTGAAACTCGAAACCTATTACCAGTACCTCTATAATATCCCGGTAAGCGATACAGCCTCCTCCTTTTCCCTTATCAATGCCGGTAGTGGATTTACCCGTTTATTCCCCGGGACTTTGGAAAACAAAGGAATAGCCCGAAACTACGGACTGGAGTTGACCCTCGAACATTTTTTCTCCAAAAAGTTCTTCTTTATGCTCTCAGCCAGCCTTTTCGACGCCAAATACCAGGGCAGCGACGGCGTATGGCGCAATACCGACTTCAACGGGGCCTATGCCATAAACTTCTTATTGACCAAAGAATGGAAAGCCGGAAAAAATTCGGCCATCCAGGTGGGAACGAAAGTAACCACGGTTGGCGGACGTTATTATAGTCCGGCTGATACCGCGGCCAGCAATGCCATCAGCGAAATGGTGGGCATTGATTCGCTAAAAAACACCCAACAAACCAAACCCTATTTCCGCATGGATCTGCGGGTATCCTACAAATGGAACCGCCCGAAAGTAAGCCATGAGTTTGCTCTGGATATCATCAATATTCTGAATACAAAAAACGTTCTTGGCCTGACTTATGCACCGGGTCCTGACGGGCAAAATGTTCGTTTTGAATACCAACTCGGATTCTTGCCGCTTTTCTATTATAAACTCGAATTTTGATCAAACTGCTGACTGCTTTTCTTCTGCTTTCTACCGTTCATCACCGTGAAGTCGGCATGGCTTCCTATTATGCGGATAAATTTCATGGACGCAAAACAGCCAGTGGAGAATTGTACGACAAAACCCTCTACACCGCCGCCCATCGTACCCTGCCTTTTGGCACTATGGTGTGGGTTAAGAATATAAAAACCCAGGATTCGGTCCAGGTCAGGATCAACGACCGCGGCCCGCATATTAAAGGAAGAATTATCGATGTTTCCAGAGTTGCCGCTGTAGATTTGAAGTTGATCAGGGCGGGACAGGCGAAGGTGGAAGTTTGGAGCGAGTAAGTCTGCATCGGAACAAATCTATGGTCTATGGTCCATGGTCCATGGACCATAGACCATAGCATTAAGAACGTTGAACATATAAATGTCAGAAATAGAAATTAACGCCGGCTTCAAACACGCCTGGGACGTCATGCTCAAAACAAGAGAAACGGTCCTCATAACCGGTAAAGCGGGGACGGGGAAGTCGACTTTGTTGCGGCATTTTAATGCGGAATCGGGGAAGAAGTGTATCGTTTTAGCCCCAACGGGGATAGCGGCCATTAATGCCGGCGGACAAACCGTGCATTCTTTTTTCGGACTGCCCCTGAGGCCATTGATGCCGGGCGATAGTGAGATCCGGGCTTATGCAAAATACCATCCGAAGTATAAAATCATGCGGGATATGGAAGTCCTTATCATTGATGAGGTTTCCATGTTACGCGCCGATATTATTGATGCCATCGATCATTCCCTGCGTATCAACCTGAATATGCCCTTTCCTTTTGGAGGCAAGCAGGTGGTCTTTTTTGGAGACCTCTTTCAACTGGAGCCGGTGATTCAAAACAGTGAGGTGGAGCGGCATCTTTTTGGGGAGGTATACAAAAGCCATTATTTTTTCCATGCCCGGGTTTTTGAGCAGATCGAACTGCCCAATATTGAATTGACCCAGGTATACCGCCAACAGGATGAGACCTTTATCCATCTCTTAAACAGCATCCGACTGGGAAACGCCGGGGAAGGGGAATTGGAAGAACTTAATAGCCGTTACCAACCCGATTATGAACCCGATGCCGATGAATTGGCCATCACACTTTGCACACGGAACAAGATGGCTGAGGATATCAACGAATACATGCTCAGTAAGATCGAGGGTAAAGCATTTGAATATAAAGGAATCGTTGAAGACGATTTTAACCTCCGCAACCTGCCCACTTCGCTGAACCTTGTTTTAAAGGTAGGGGCTCAGGTCGTTTTTATGAAAAATCATGCAAACGGAGCTTATGTAAACGGAACGCTGGGCCGGGTTACCCGCCTTGATCAGATGAATATTGAAGTGACTCTCGAAAACGGCGAGGAGATCATGCTCCAAAAGGAGATCTGGGAGAACAAAGTGTATAAGTTCGACAACATCAACCGCCGCATCCAGAGTGAAACCATCGGCAAGTTTACCCAATACCCCGTCAAACTCGCCTGGGCCATCACCATTCACAAAAGCCAGGGCTTAACCTTCGACAAAGCCATCATCGACCTCGGAGGAGGAGCCTTCGCTCATGGACAACTTTACGTGGCCTTAAGCCGCTGCCGCACTTTAGGAGGTTTGTATCTCCGCCAGCTGATCCGTTATCCGGATATTATTGTGGATGAGCGGGTGGTTGATTTTGCGAGGAAGAATTTGCTTTTTTAGACCATGGACGATAGACCATAGACCATGGCTAGATGGTGAGACATCAGAGTCCGTCATGCTGAGCGAAGCCGAAGTACGACGGACTGAGCAGCCCCTTTGTCTGAACTGGGATTTTTAGGATTAGGAGGATTTTTGGGATTTTTTGCTGTTCCGAAAGAGCAGTGGTTTCTGAGAGTTTGAAGAAATATTATAGGCCGTCACCCTGAGCAGGCAAACGGCATTTCAGATTTTGCAGTATCCCCATGCCGTGTCGAAGGGCGACGGACGGAGTACAAACTTCAGATAGTCTCGTCGCCCCCTTTGTCTGAACTGGGATTTTTGGGATTAGATGGATTTTTGAGATTGTTTAAATTGGACCTAAAAACATACTGACTATATATAAACTTTGAAAAAAAATGTCCGGTTCACCGGACATTGCCTTCGGAAAAGACGAATTTTCCGAAGGATAAGGGTTTCAGAGCATCCGATTCACAAAAATTAACTAACTTTATATTGAAAAACAACTTCGCAAATAGGGACCGGGGGTTCGAATCCCTCTCTCTCCGCATCTAGGTTGGCAACAACTGAGCAAAACCCCGAAATTTCACGCATTTCGGGGTTTTTCGTTTCTATCCGGTGCGCAAAAAATGCCGTTTTTGAGCAAATTGTGTTTACCAAAACGTTACCCCTGCTTTTTTGGGGTAACAAAATGGCAAACGCCTACTGGTACTCAGTTCGTGCTCATAATTACAGTATTTAGCGCAATTTGGGGTAACAAATCCCAAATACCTTTGTAATGCGAAGTGAGGGCGACAATCAGCGGGATGAAAAGTCCCGTTACCCGATTTTGGGGTAACAGCTTTTCGCACCGCATAAAACCAATTTTATGTCGTCTAAAAACACATTTAGAATCCTGTTCTACCTGAACAACTCAAAACTTAATGGAGAAGGTTCTCCTATCATGATGCGCATTACTGTTAATGGCAAAAAAGTAGCCATTTACACCCGGCGAAGAATTTTACCTGCAATCTGGAACAGTAAGTCCGGAATGCCAATGGTGAAGGATGCTCATACCGATGATATCAGCATCTACCTTGAATCACTCAGAAATAAGGCATATATTGCCTTTACAGAACTTTCCAGAGAGTTTGATGAAGTAAGTCCGCAAATGATACGTGACCTTATGGAAGGCAAACAAGGCGGTACTACTCAAACCATCATGGGTATTTGGACAGAACACAATGAAGAATTGCGAAAACTCATTGGTAAGCAGAACTCCTATACGCTTTGGCAAAAACATGAGACCTGCCGGAAACATTTTTTAAGTTTCGTAGAAAATCGCTACCGAATGCCTGATATGCTCATAAAACAGGTACGCTACAATGTTGTGCGCGAGTTTCAGCAGTATATGATTGCCG
>DQHT01000076.1 GCA_003531115.1 Bacteroidota bacterium
GTGGTTCACCCGAATTGGGTGAACCACAGGTGCGGCGCATTTCGCACCTCAATTCACATACAACCTCAAAGGCAAAATAAATTCAGTGGGGACCGGTTTTCCATCACAATAACCCGGCGACCAGTTCATCGATTCGACGATTGAAAACATCTGCTCCACAATATCGCAATCATGGAATTGTTTTTTGAGGATAAGCTTGCCGCTTAGCGAACCGTCCTCGTTGACAATAAAGCGAATCACCGTTTGGGTGCCGGCAATTTCATAACTTTCTGCAGTTGGAAGGCTGATCTCAACCGCCAAGCGGTGCAGCAATTCATTCATGCCTTCTACCGGTTCGGGAAGGCTATCCGGGGTCAGGCAAATTTTTTGAAGATCGGCATCAAGCACATAAAGGCAGGAAGCTGGTTCTGTTTGTCCGTAGGCAGCAATGCCTAATCCCATATAGAGGAAGGCGTTGAGCAGGAACCCGACACGTAGTTTTTGTTTCACCCAAGTCAAATATATGAATTTATACAAATTATGCCTGGTTCGGGTTAATCGGCATCATGTGATGACTTATAGATAATATCTGAAATGTTTCTGTCAAGTTCTTTGGCTGAATCTTCGATACTTTTACATATAAATACCTTGTCCTTTTCATTGAGTTGGTCGTTTTTCAGTAGATCAGTTAAACCAAGGATCCTTGCAAGCGGACCTCGGATCTCATGTGAATGAGAAAGGGAAATATTCTGGAGGATGGCTTTTTGGTATTGCCCTCTTTTGATCAGATAAAGCAGCATAAATATACCAAAGGCAGCTAAAAACAAGGATATCAGTAATATGGTCAGAATATTCCGTCTTTGTATTCCCAGCTTGAGTTCTGAAATCTCCAGGCTTTGTTTGTTATGGGCAAGTTCAAGCTCTTTAATATCCATAATACGCTGACTTTCCAGCTTCACCATCTTCACCTTCTCTTCTTCTTCATTTACCAGCTTCATCAAAACCAGGCGTTTTCCAAGTATGCTGGCTGCCGATTTAAAATCTCCTTCTTCCAGGTAAAGTTGGGTCAGGTAATCACCAAACTCCAGGTAAGGCCCACGGAAATTACTCCGAAAAGAAATGTCGCAGGCTTGTATCAAGTATGCTTTCGCCTTTTTCAACCAAATAGAACGGCTTCTAAGGGGTATGTTCACGGATGGATCATTGGCTTTATTGTACCAGGCCTGACCCAGGTTTCCTGAGTTGATCGCGACACTGCGTTCCGAATGGAGCTGCTGACTCAGCACAAGCGCCTTTTCATGATACACCACAGCTGAATCATAGTATTTAAGTTCCCCGTAAGCGATCCCGATGTTCGCAAAAATCACCTGCATGGAGTTCAGGTTGCCTGCTTGGGTACTTATTTCCAGCGCCTTTTTAAAGAGGGTAATGGCATTTTCTGTATGCTTTCTTTTTTGTTCCAACCGGGCCTTATTCGAAAGATTGCGCGCC
Organism: Bacteroidota bacterium; assembly: GCA_003531115.1. Classification (GTDB taxonomy): domain Bacteria; phylum Bacteroidota; class Bacteroidia; order UBA8524; family UBA8524; genus UBA8524. The sequence continues at coordinate 1,471 of DQHT01000076.1, forward strand.
AATCCTGCAGAATCCCCTCTTTGTAATTGCATCGCATAAGCCATATCGAAAAGGGAATCGGCTCGCTTATAATCCTCCTCATCCAAATAAAGTGAACCTATATTTTCGAGGATGACGGGCAAATTGTTTTTTCTTTCCGTTTGATTTTCAAGCGCTAATGCCCGATACAAATACTCAAGTGCCTTGCCGGTATACCCCAGGTCTTTGTATAACAAACTAATATTCGACAACACAGCCAATTCTACCTGAGGCATTTTTTCTGTCTCCAGAAGTGCCAAAGCCATTTCTCCTTTTTCTATCCCCTCTGCAAACATCGACTTAGCCCGGTAATTGTTGCTCAGGTCCATTAAGGCAAGAATTTGTCCCCGTTTCCAATTTGCCTTTTGGGCCAATAAAAAGGAAGCCTGCGCATAAACAACCCCGGAATCAGGATCCACATATTGATAATAAAAGGAGATCAGATCAAGTTTGGCGGCCCGGATCGTGTCGTGCTGTGGCTCAAGACTGGATCGTTTCAGCGAATCAATGAGCTTTTCCTGTGGATTTACCTGACCCTGTATCCGAAGTACAAAAAGACAAACAAACAGAAAGAAAAAAAGGTATTTCTGGTTCATAGGCGGAAACACTTCCTTTTTGAAGGCAGTCAATTCAACAATAAGTAAAGTTAGAAATAATTCAGCAATTCGCTTTTTATAATTCGTAAATTGCCTCCCGTGCTCGGCCTACTACTTCTTAACCTCGCCTGTCTGGGGGCATTGCTCTTACTCCTCTACGCGGACACCCTCTGGTCGCGGCTTTGTGTTTTGCTTTTGGTTGTCGGAGTTGCTCTTGGTTGGCTCCCGACGGGTGTATATGGACAAGTACTTTTTGCCCTGGCCTGCTTTTTTACCGCCTTCGCCAGTTTTCGCATGGAAGCTACTAAGCCTGATAAAATTATCCTGAGTGTGGCTGCTATTCTTGTGGGTCTGTCCTTCGTGGTGCGTATTGCAGAGCTACCCCTGGTTACTGCTTTTCTTTTTATCCTCTGGCTGCCCGCAGCCGCATGCAGTGCCCAATTTATCAAACAAATCCGCAACCCCGGCGACCAAACAGGAATTCTGCTTATTCTATCCTTTGAAAGCTGGTTTCAGGCCGTGCAGATTTTTCGCCTTTACCCATAAATTCAAAAAATCATCCGCCTCTGCTTTCTAAACTTATCGTAACTCTATCAAGTTTCGAAATAAGCTTCAGCGGACACAGAAAATCATAAATCATAAATCATAAATCATAAATCATAAATCAAAAAAGCCGGACCCCTAAAGATCCGGCCAGCTTACCAAGCCTCTCCCCCGCCATGTTCTTGCATTCGATCTGCTCAAAAGGGAGAAGCATAAACCTATCATTCCGTTGCAGGGTGTCGACAGAAAGTAAATATTTCCGATGAATGGCTGATATTAGCGGATGAGAACAAAACGACGCCGCGCCAAGACCGCACTTCCATCCATAAGCTGAATTCGACTAGTCCGTTTTTTCCAGCACCCATGCGGCATCTGAAACCTCTTTCAAACGCAACAATTCCGAACTGCGCACCCCAGCTAGCCACAAAATATTCCCCTTTTTGTCACATAAAACAGGAATGGAGGCTTTTGTAAACCGGTCAATGCCCGCATCGATCAGGATATCGCTGAGTTTTTTATTTCCCTTCATGCCAAAAGGCTTCATTTTGTCGCCCTCCTGCCAGTGCCTGAAGTAGAGGCCACTTTGGAGGAGTTCGTTGCTGAGGAGGATCGCGGTGTTGTCTTTGGGAATAGGTTCTCCCGATCGTGTTGGTCTCAGGAGGAAGCCATAGCTACCCACCGAAATGGATTCGGGTTCTTGGTTATGGGTTATGGGTGTTAGAATTATTTTTCCGTTGACTGTTGACTGTTGACCGTCGACCGTTGACCGTCGACTTCTCCTGATTATCCAATGCTCCCTATCCGCCAACAACGCATGCGTTTTCGAAGAAAAGATCGCCCCGGGACGCGAATGCTCGGGCAGGATAAAGGCCGCCTGCTCAGCCAATCCATACTCCTTTAAAATATGCCGCATCAGCAGGTTGGCCGAGGGATGGTTTGCTAACTGATAATCAATAAAAACCCTGTCTTTTTTTCGATGGATAAAAGGTCGCGCTTCTTTATCGAGTTGGGCAAACATAAAAGCATTGGCCTCTTCCATCCATTCACTGCTTTTGCTGATCTGCCTGATCGTGCCGGGGTAGCGTTCCTCCCAGGGTTTGACTAAAAAATGCCGGATAAAATTGCGTTTGTATTTGGTTTCGGCATTGCTGATGTCTTCCCTGTGGGCAACCTGAAATTGTTTCGCATATTTAACAATGGATGGATATTCCATTCTTAACATTGGGCGAAACAAACGTCCGTCATCCACAACCATACCCTGCAAACCCAAAGGACCTGTTCCCCGCATCAAATTGAGCAGCAGGGTTTCTGCCTGGTCACGATCGTGATGAGCGGTTATTACACGTTTAAAACCATGCTCATCCATCAATGCAAACAACCAGGAATAGCGCAGACGACGCGCGGCCATTTGTATGCTCTCGCCCTCCTTTTCGGCCTCTTTTTGGGTATCAAAACGGGTAGAAAAAAAGCGAAGGGACTTTTCGGCACAAAAATCGCGTACAAAGGTCTCGTCGCCTTCACTGTCTTTGCCCCTTAGCTGAAAGTTAACATGGGCAACGGCAGGGCGATAATTCAGG
>DQHT01000009.1 GCA_003531115.1 Bacteroidota bacterium
TTCAAAAACCAGCTACGACTGCAGCAATGTTGGAACAAACAGCGTGGTACTTACCATTACCGCAAACGGTGGAGCAGTTGCTTACGACACCGCAACGGTTACGGTGATTGATAATCTTGTTCCAACGGTGGTGACCAAATCAGCCAGCGTAACCCTTTCAGGAGGTACAGCGAGCATTACGTCAAGCGATGTTAATGATGGATCTTTTGATAATTGTGCGGTAGCGTCAGTAAGCGTTTCGCCCGGCAGTTTCGATTGCAGCAATCTGGGAGCCAATACCGTGACACTTACTGTTACTGATGTGAATGGTAACATCGCTACAGGAACCGCTACTGTCACTGTTAACGGAGCTCAGCCTACCTGTGCGCTCACTGCAACTCCATCAAATAGTACCTATACCGGTGCAGCTACCAACCAGATGTTTATCGGTTATGGTCCGCAAAGTATGGATTTGAGTTGTGCCGCAAATGGTGGATCGGGATTCAGTTATAGCTGGTCAGGTTCCTACTTGAGCAGCACATCAGGAAGCACCAACGTATTTACCCCTACAGCCGGAGGTAACTACACGATTACCTGCACGGTTACCAACTCGAATGGATGTGAAACAACCTGTACCATTACGATTTGTGTATTGGATATTCGTTCGAGCGGCAGCGGAAACAACCAGAAAGTATACCTCTGCCACAGCCCGAATGGAAACAGCAGCAACGTACAAACCTTGTCCGTTAGCGTGAATGCCGTTGCTTCTCACCTGAGCAATCACTCAGGCGATAAACTCGGACAGTGTACCCAAACATGTGGATCACTGAAAAACGAAGTAGCAGGTGAATTGTATGAGATCGGCGAAGGCGACCTGATCGTTTATCCAAACCCCTCAGCCGGTATTTTTAAATTTACCCTGGAAAGCGAAAGCGACGAACTGATCTCTATTCGTGTGTATGATGCCAATGGAAAACTTGTGATCTCTAAAAGCGGAGGACATGCCTTCGAAGAGATCCATATCGACGCAAGTGAACTGAATGCCGGAATTTATATGGCCGTTGTTTCGCAAGGTGAGTTGACTAAAACAGTAAAGCTGACCAAAGTAAACTAAGATAAATTAATACCCCACCCTAAGCCGCTCCCGAAAGGGGGCGGCTTTTTTAGTTTTTGGTCAAAGAATTAAAACTATTTGGCTTTTTACGTATGTGAGTGCTGGGATAATTCGCTCATATTTGAATCATGGAGATCCCGATCCGGCAAGAAATTCAAAATGTGCTCGATGCCCTTGGAGATGCGTCAGACGGGGAACTCCTGCATGCACTCCGGGCTGTTTTATTGAGCCATTCGGTCTTTGAAGAGCTCGTTGACTCAGGTGGGCCGGATTTCAGGGATTTTCAGGGACTCACAGCAGCCATTGAAAGTTCGATCCTGTTGGCAAAAGTTGATACACAGGGTAATATTCTCAAGGTCAATGAAAACTTTTTTATCATTACGGGCTATACTTCTGACGAACTGGTAGGGAAAAGTATTGGCGAACTGAGTGTCGGCCTGCATGATGAAGCCTACCTGTTTGAGATCTGGGATAAGATCAGCCATGGAAGCATTTGGCGCGGGGAGGTTAAAAAAAGGAGTAAAAGCGGACAGGTTTTGTGGTTTAATGCTACCATTTTGCCCGTTGTGAATACCCGGGGGGATATTGAACATTATATCAGCCTCTATATTGACATATCTAAGCGAAAAAAGGCGGAGGGTGAGCTGGAAATGTTTTTGCAGATGGTCAACTTGTCGAATGATGCGATTCAGGTGGCCGATGAAAGCGGAAAGTTTGTTTATGTGAACGAACGTTCATCAATAAATTTAGGCTATTCCAGGGAAGAGTTGATCGGCAAAAGTGTCGTGGAAACGGAACAGGTATTCCAGTCGGCCGAAGATTGGGAACGCCATGTTGAGGTGGTAAAAGGCATGCCTGACGGTCTCCTTGTTGAGGGAGTAAATGTGAGAAAGGATGGAAGTCTGTTTCCTGTAGAGGTCAATGTACGTTGGCTGGAACTTGGTGGAGCAGGATATATCATCGGCGTTTTACGGGATATATCGGAGCGCCGGCTAAGTGAGCGGGTTATGCAAAAGACCCAGCATATCCTCAGCGAAGCCCAGTCGCTAGCCAAAATTGCCAGTTTTGAGATCGATCTGGATAAAGGAACCATCATGCACTCTGAAAATGCCTGGGAGGTTTTTGGTTTTCCGAGTTCCATGGAATTCACCATTGAAAACCTGGTTAACCAAATCCACCCCGATGATGTGAACAGGGTGCGCGATGCCTGGTTTGAGGCTACTACGCACAATAGTTCCATTCGTATTGAGTTCCGGGTCTTATCACCCAGTTCTAAAATCCATCATATTCTTGGCCTTGCTCAAACATTGTCGCATAAAGACGGGCTGGCAGGAACCATGTTATGTACTGCCCAGAATATCACAGATACCGTTATTTCCAGGCTCAAGCTTGAGGAAAGGACGAGGGAACTTGAAATCAGGAATGGTGAATTGGACCAGTTTGCTCAAATCGTTTCCCATGATTTGAAATCCCCCCTGCGCGCCATCCATAATTTGTCAGAATGGATCAAAGAATCGCGAGGAAGGGATCAACTGGAAATGGATGCCCATATCGAATTGCTGCAACGGCGTATCCAACGTATGGAAAACCTGATCAATGGAATTTTAAGCTACAGTTCTGCAGGCAGGCAGCGGGAGGCCAGAACCTATTTTTCAGCCCTGGAGGTAGTTACCGACATATGTGAATCGCACCGCACTGCCGGAGTGAAGGCTCAGATCATTATGGATGATCTGCCCGACCTGTTCGAAGACAGACTTATATTTGAACAGGTTATGTCCAATCTGATCTCCAATGCCGTTAAACACAATACAAACAAAAATCCGGAGGTTATAATTCGCTACCAGTTTGTTCCCGGCACGCATCAGTTTTATGTTGAAGATAACGGACCGGGTATCGACACCCGATTCCACGCTAAGATATTTCAAATGTTCCAAACCCTGAGTTCCCGCGATCAACATGAAAACACCGGGGTAGGTCTGGCCATCGTTAAAAAACTCTGCAGTGAAAAAAACTGGAGGATCTCTTTGAAAAACAGAACAGAAGGGGGCAGCAGTTTCTGTGTAGAAATTCCACAATAACACGGTTTGTCAAAATCGAGGAAAAAGTTTTTGATTTTAGCAATGTATTTGTAACTTCCCATCGTTATGCTGAGCAAGTATGGCGTAACAATTAGGGGGAATCATGTTGACTATTTCAAAAATGACCAGGTACCAGACGGTATTGTTAATCGAAGATGATGAAGTGGATGTTCTGAATGTAAAGCGAGCCTTTCGCAAAAAAGGCTTTATTCAACATTTGCATCTTGCTGAGAATGGCTTGGATGCCCTGGAAAAACTGACCCACAAAGGCGACCTCGTTCCTTTTCCCGACCTGATCTTACTTGACCTGAACATGCCCAGAATGGGTGGATTTGAATTTTTACGTTCCCGCAAGGAAAATCCCGTCCTTTCAGAAATTGACGTTTATGTGATGAGCACCTCCGCTGCGGAAGAAGATATTAAAATGGCTGAGGACCTTGGTGCAAGCGGTTATGTTGTAAAACCCCTGTACACAGAGCGCTTTGCCGACGAACTCGAAAAAATTCTTGGTCAATAGTACAGCGGATAAAATTGCCATTTCCCGCCTTCATTATACACGACCGTTGGTGCCGGTATCTTTAAACAGTTTACCAAACGAAATACCTTCTTCAGAAACACATTTTTAACAGGCAAACGCTGCAGATCAAGATCAAGGGAAAAATAGAGTTGCCTTTGTCTTCTTATATGGGAATAGTCATGGAAGTTTCCCTGATCATCCACCCATTTGTTCTCCCTGCTGCCTAATAGTCCGTCGGAACCATACCCTAAACTAAGATTCAGCCAGGCCGGCCACTTGCTGTTTTTTGCGAAGCTCCATGGGTTCACGCTCAGCCAGTATGTTTGCGCATTATAATCTTTAAGAATCCTGGAATAGGGATTATCTCCCAACAAGCCAGGCCGAATTTTAGCATATTCGCCCGGCCAGTACGACAATTTCAATTGGAGTCTTTGTTCATCCCAGAGCAGTGCCTGAGAAATAAGCAATGCACTTCCCAATCCATTGGCGATCAGATCTCCGGAAGAAGCTCCCCATTGTTCTGAAAACCCGTCCAAAATTTCTATGGGCGTTTGAAACAGTGTTCCCGCTAATCCGCCGATCCAAATGGCTTTTTTTCGCGATACGCCTGTCCATTTCATCAATTCGATCCCTGCAACGCCATAGGTATATGAAGTCCAGGCGTGCCCAACCTTATCTACCTGGTTCCACCCTCCGTTGTCGTTGATCCAGTGAAAGGAGGAGCGCGGGTAATTGGCGTACCAGGCTTGGTTCAAACCGATGAGCATACCGGAGTACACAACTGCCGTTCCTCCGCCAAGCAGCGCAAGGCGTTTTTTATTGAGGGTATCGTTGCTGGTTGATTGTGCTAGTGTCGGAGTGTAAAGCAAGGCCAGACCATAGACCATAGACCATAGACCATAGCGAAAAATAAGTGTGAGTTTGGATTTTAGCTCGTCAGCAAACAGCCATGGTCCATGGTCTATGGTCCATGGTCTATTCGGAAACATACGCATTCAGCTGGTTCCACGGTGCCTTCTTTATCCCTTCAAAATACTGCCTTCCTAAAGCAGGATCGATTTTCTGATCATTAATGCGGAAAAGGTCGAACTCAAAAGGTTTTTCACTCAGGATATCCCGCAGGGATCGGTAGTGCAATACAATACCATAACGTTCCAAATCACTCAGTTCGATCCAGTGAAGGTCACCGTTGATCAGGATAATTTTGATCCTGGCTTTGGCAATATGCGCCTGACGCTCCGTTTTTACCCAGTCTTCTTCGATCAGCAATCCCCTCACTTCGGGTACATGAAAATGTTTTGCCGGAAAACTGTCGTAGCGCTGTCCGCCCAGGTTCATAAACAATTCCGGATTTTCATTCAATACTTCCTCAACGGCAAGGATCAGTGAATTGCTCCAGTCGATATCCGTGGAATATTTCTTTTTCACCACCTGATAAGTCAGCTGTTTATAGGCTGGAATAATTTGCTGCGAACGGATCTCTTTTCCGGAATGAAAGGCATCGTATTTAAGTTTTACCGCCTGCATCGGGTCAGAAAAAAAAGCCTCTTGTCCCATTTGCACCAAATGGTAGCTGTATTTCCGGCTCATCAGGGCTTGTTCAAAACTCACATGGTAGCTGCCATTTGCCGAAGTAGAAATGAAGCTATGGCTTAAAAGTGAATCGATATCTTTTAAGGAAACAAAGCCAAATGCTACTTTTTCATTCAGCTGATTTTTATTGACGAAGGAAAACCCTTCAATTTTAAACCGGGTGCTTTTTCTGGAGCTGCTCCAATATTCATGGATAAACAGATCCGGACAAGCTTCAAAGCGTGTTCCGCTTGTGTTTTCAAGAGCTTGCAGGGAATTTGCATCGATACGGAGGGCTTTTTCCGGACTTACATAGAGAGGCACGGACCCATCCATAATTCGAGAGTAAAGGAGGGAACACATTCCGTCAACCAGGTTAAAACCGATGGTATCAGGCTGTTCCAATTTATTCAGATAAACGAGGGCCGGCACATCCCGATAGGCCTGGATATTTCCTGCAAAAACCAAATAAAGCAGGACCCATAAGCTATGTCGACCCGCCGCGATCATGTAAACGCGTTTTCTCCGGTAATTTCCATACCCAGAATAAGCAGGTGTATGTCGTGTGTGCCTTCATAGGTGATCACCGATTCGAGGTTCATCATATGACGCATCAAAGGATATTCACCAGTAATTCCCATTCCTCCGTGCATTTGCCGTGCTTCACGGGCAATGTGCAGGGCCATGTCGACATTATTCCGTTTAGCCATTGAAATTTGCGCCGGGGTGGCTTTTCCTTCATTCATCAATACACCCAGCCTCCAGCAAAGCAATTGGGCCTTGGTGATTTCGGTGAGCATTTCTGCCAGTTTTTTCTGTTGCAACTGGAAGCCTCCGATGGGTCTTCCGAATTGATGCCGTTCTTTGGAATAGCGTACGGCCGAATCATAACAATCCATGGCTGCCCCGATCACGCCCCAGCTTATGCCATAACGTGCTGAGTTGAGGCAGGTAAGCGGGCCTTTTAAGCCTTCCACACCGGGAAGGAGATTTTCTTTCGGAACCTTAACGTTATCGAATACCAGTTCACCGGTAGCCGATGCACGCAATGACCACTTATTATGGGTTTCAGGGGTGCTGAACCCTTCCATTCCACGTTCTACAATGATTCCGCGGATCTTTCCTTCTTCATTTTTCGCCCAAACAACCGCTACATCGGCAAAAGGGGCATTGGAGATCCACATTTTTGCCCCGTTTAGCAGGTAATGGTCGCCCATATCTTTAAAGTTGGTGGTCATGCCCCCGGGATTGCTGCCATGGTCGGGTTCGGTAAGCCCGAAACATCCCATATACTCGCCACTCGCTAATTTGGGCAGGTATTTCATTTTTTGTTCCTCACTGCCGAATTTAAAGATCGGATACATCACCAAAGAACCCTGAACAGAAGCTGTTGAACGCATTCCCGAATCGCCCCTTTCTATTTCCTGCATGATGAGTCCGTAGGCGATATAATCGAGTCCGCCACAACCGTATTTGGTTGGTAATTGCGGGCCAAACGCACCGACCTCTGCCATTCCTTTAATGATATGTCTGGGAAATATATTCTTCTGGGCACAGTCTTCGATGATAGGGGAGATATCCCGTTTCACCCATTCACGCACACTGTCGCGGATAAGTTTATGTTCTTCGCTCAAAAGAGCATCAATGGCATAAAAATCAGGTGCCTGAAACATGTCTTGCCGGGCACTGTGATGTATTTGTTCTTCTTCGTTCGGGAAATAAGGCATTGCTTGTCGCTAATTTGTGACAAAAGTATGAAATAGTCAGCTTGTAGGCTAGTGGATGTCCATATCTGTATCTTCGCGCTATGAATGCACAGCGGACAGTAGCATTAAATGCGCTACACGTAACAGCCCGAATAGGAGTTTATGAATTTGAACGTATGGAAGAGCGCCCGTTTATTATTGATGCAGCACTTACCATGCCTTGCGAAATCGTGGCGGACCCCGTTCAACTGGATGAAAGTGTGGATTATGAAGCCATGCTTGCCCTGGTGCTGGACGAGTTAAAAACCCCGGAATTTTTAATGGAATCAGTTGCCAACCGCCTGGCAATGAGGATGAAAGAAACATTCCCTGTTGCGAAGGAATTTTTTATCCATATACAAAAAATAAACCCACCCCTGAAAGCAGAGGTGGGTTCAAGCAGCGTAAAGCTGGAGGTATCTTATTAATAAACCGCGAAAATGGGGTGCACTACCATATAGACCAAAGCCCCGGCGAAGAATCCCAGCAAGGCCAGTAGACTGATCTTTTTCATGTACCAGATAAAGTCAATTTTTTCCATACCCATAACGGCAACACCGGCTGCTGATCCGATGATCAAAGCACTACCACCGGTACCGGCCGTATAAGCGATAAATTCCCATATTTTGGCATCGGCCAGGTAATACTTCACCCCGTCAACCACGATCATACCATGTTCGATCATATCCGGGTTTGCCATGGCAAGGTTAAACACCTCAGAGTTCACACTGGCGCTGGCCAGAGGATACATGCCCATGGAGGCGGCAACCAGAGGAACGTTATCTACCACAGAGGATAATAATCCGATCGCCATGGCAATAACATTCAGATTACCTATGGCCTGATCCATCCATAAGGCTACCGAGGTTAATATATAAGTCGACTGGAGTGCATGAATGGCAACCAGAATACCCAGGAAGAAGAGTACAGAAGACGTGTCGATTTTGCTCAGGGCATGAACGGCGGTATAAGGTTTACGTTCTTCTTCATCTTTATCAGAATGGATAATTTCAGAGATCAGCCACATAACACCAAGGCCGAGTAGCATGCCCATATAAGGCGGAAGGTGGGTGATGGTTTTAAAGATCGGAACAAACAGAAGCGCACCGAGTCCGGCAATGAGCATGATTTTGCTCCCTTTGACCAGCTCAACATCTTTGGCGGCATCATTATCGTAAGGAGCACGTTCTACTTCGCCTTTCATCTTGAAAGAGAGGTAAACCAAAGGAATGATCAAACAAACCAAACTCGGAAGTATGAGGGTCAGGATAATATTCCCGGCAGTAATTTGTCCGCCTATCCAGAGCATGGTTGTCGTTACGTCGCCAATTGGCGACCAGGCTCCACCGGCATTGGCGGCAATGATGACCATACCTGCGAAAAATTTTCTTTGTTCCTTGTTATGGATGAGTTTTCGCAAAAGGGAAACCATAACAATAGAAGTTGTTAAGTTATCAAGCGCTGCAGAAAGGAAAAAGGTGATGATAGAAATGATCCAGAGCAGTTTGCGTGAATCACGGGTGGTGATTCGGTTTGTTATGACCTTAAAGCCCTGGTGGGAGTCGATGAGTTCGACGATGGTCATGGCACCCAAAAGAAAAAACAGGATCTCGGAAATTCCGCCAAGATGATGCCCCAACTCATGCGTCACAAAATGAGTTTTTACGACCTCGGTAACTTCAGTGATGTGTTCAACGTAAAGGAAGTGTTTAAAAGAGTCCCAATTTACGTCGATCAGGGCTTCGTTGGCAACCATAAATACGGTCCACATCAATACCCCGGTTAACAATGCGCTGGCAGTTTTGTTAACCTTAAGGGGATGCTCGAAGGCAATCGCAAGGTAGCCGATGACAAATACAGCAATGAGTAAATAAGTCATGAGTTTGTTATTTCGGGGGCAAAGATATTCCCTTCATTCAAAGTTCAATAGGACAGGAAAAATATTCTTTGATACACCACCTTTATTATAAAAAATGCGGAATTTCTTCGCACATTTCGATACGTCCGGTTTCATTTCTTTTCAAACAAAGATGCCGGATGCCGTTGCTGATAAATAAATAGGGTACCTTTAACACGCTTTGGTAACGTGCAATTTGAGCAACAACCTCCGGACTTAACAAAATATGGGGCGCTTTGCATTCCACAAGAAGGTAGGGTTCATTGTTTTTATAGGCTACAATATCACAGCGTCGTATCATACCCTGAAATTTGATACCCGTTTCGACCGCAAGCAGCGAAGCTGAATAAGCTTTGTCATAGATAAGATGATGCAGCACATGTTGCCTCACCCATTCTTCGGGAGTCAGGATCACAAATTTCTTGCGTACCACGTCAAAAATCATTTTTTTGCGGTCTGCTTCCTGAATTTGAAAAGAATAGGAAGGAAAATTTAGTGCATCAAACATCCATACAATAATGGCCAAAACTTCGCATACCTACCAATCCATTTTAAGAGACCTGAAGGCAAAGAAATTTGCCCCGGTTTACGTGCTTTATGGAGAAGAGGCTTATTTTATTGATAAGGTGGCCCACTATATTGAACATCATGTACTGAGCGAAGGAGAACGGGGCTTTAACCAATCGGTCTTTTAAGGTCCGGGCGTCGACATCCTTGCCATAAAAGACCGATTGGTTAAAGCCCC
>DQHT01000131.1 GCA_003531115.1 Bacteroidota bacterium
TTCATTTACCCGTGTATGAAAAATGTATTTTTTATCGTTTTTATTGTCCTTTTTACGCGAGCTCAGGCCGATCCATGGGAAAAGCAATTGTGGAAGGATAAACTTTCTATTGTTCCTGAATTGGGACTAAACNNGTTATGAAGCAGCTATTGATACTGCCGGAGCGAGTATGCCAACTTTCCGCAAAGTTCAATCCGATTATCTCGTGGTGCCACTTATGTTCGGACTTACCCCGATAAAAGCTCCCCTGTTTGAACTGCGGGTATTTGGCGGAGCTGCGGCTTTTTTTTATCAGTCGGGAGAAGTAAGCGGACTCTCTTCCATATCGCTCAGTCAAACCGTATGGAATCTACGGGCGGGTGCAGGTATGGATATATGGAGGATAGAGTGCAATTTTTCCTATGATTTCGGGATCACCAAAATGTTTGAAACCGTTTCGGATGGAAAATGCCACGGGTATAACTTAACCCTGGGTTTTCGTTTTTGAACGATAAACTTCGATGCAGCGTTTTCTGGCGAATGCGTGATCAACGATGGGCGAAGGGTAGCTTGGTGTTCCCCATTCCTTTACCCATTTTTTTATATAAAGTCCGGAAGGGTCAAATTTTTTCTGTTGAAGTTCCGGGTTAAACACACGGAAATACGGAGCCGCATCAACCCCAGATCCAGCAGCCCATTGCCAGCCGCCGTTATTGGAAGCCAGGTCAAAATCAAGCAGTTTTTGGGCAAAATACGCTTCACCCCAGCGCCAGTCGATCANNTCAACAGATGTTTGCATAAAAAACTGGCTGTCACCATACGCACCCGGTTATGCATAAACCCGGTTTCATTCAGTTCCCGCATGCCGGCATCCACCAGGGGATAGCCTGTTTTTCCTTCGCACCAGGCCTGGAATTCCTGTGTATTGTTCCTCCAGGCTATGCCATCGTAAAGCGGCTTAAAAGCTCTTTCTGCCACATAAGGGAAGGCAGCCAGGATCATCTGGTAGAAATCGCGCCAGATCAATTCATTCAGAAAGGTTTCGTTAAGTTTTAGCGCCTCTTTCACCTTTTCGCGGATGCTGATCGTGCCGAAACGTAAATGTACGCTATAGCGCGAAGTGCCCGCCAGAAAGGGAAAATCCCGGGTTTTGTCGTATTCCCTGATCCGGTTTTCTGAAACCGTGCTGGGCGGAAAGGTGCAGGAAGCTTGTTTGAAGCCCAAAATATCCAGGGCAGGAATTTCGAATTTCCATTCTGTTTGTAATGCTCCCAGGAGCTTTTCGCTTGGGTAGAGGCGAATAGGNNGGGGTAAACATGACATACGGACTGCCATCTTCTTTAAGCACTTCTTCCTTTTCAAAGATCACCTGGTCCTTGTAGCTGCGGAAAGCAATTCCCTGTGCCTTTAAAAGGGTATGGATGGCGGCATCCCGTTTAATGGCCCGGGGTTCATAATCCAGGTTGGTATAAACGGCATGGATGGGGTACGTATTCAACAGGGTCTTAAACGTTTCAACCGGATTTCCATATGCAACAAACAAGGAGCTTTCCACTTCGTTTAACTGTTGCTGAATGGCGCTGAGCGTTTGATGGATAAAATTCACTCTTTTATCGGCCGGGTCTTCGAGCTCATCCAGGATTTCCCTGTCGAAAAGGAAAAAGGGAAGTACCTTATAACCGGATCGAAGCGCCTCATACAGGCCATGGTTATCGTGCAGGCGCAAATCGCGCCGAAACCAGAAGACACAAATTTTATCCATCTAAAAGGTCGGTTAATGCCAGGTCAATGTCATTAAACCGAAAAACGAAACCTTTTGTTTGGAGTTTTTTATTGGATACCCGGTGATCAGAAAGCAACTCGGTACTCAGATCGCCCAGAAAAAATTTCAATAGTCCTGCAGGAACAGGCGGAAGAAAATAAGGCCGGTGCACGGCTTTGGCAATGGCAGCGGTCATTTGTTTATTGCTTACCGGGTTCCCGGCGCAGGCGTTATAGATCCCGTCCACTTCATTTTCGATGATCCAGGAAAATAGCTCCACCAGGTCCTGGATATGGATCCAGCTGATATGCTGCTTTCCGGATCCCAGGGCAGCGGAGAGTCCGAATTGTGCCGGGGCAGCCATCTTCCCCAAAAATCCGGCATCTTTTTTCAGGACGATTCCCAAGCGAACAATGCTCAGGAGGGTCTGTTTATCGCGTATAGGAGCGGCCTCTAATTCCCAGTCGCGGGTCAGTTTGGCTAAAAAACCTTTACCGGCTTCAACGGTTTCATCCACCTCATCCGGACCATTTTCATAAAATCCAATGGCAGAAGCCTGTATAAAATGGCGGGGTTTTGGGGAAACCTTTTTTAAGTTTTCAACAAGGGTACGGGTGCTTTGGATGCGTGAATCGCGCAGAAGTTTTTTGTAGGACCTGGTCCATAAGCGCCCTGCAATATTCGCCCCTGCCAGATTAATGACGACATCCGCCTCTTCCAGGGCCATGCCGTTTATTTCACCCGCAGCCGGGTTCCAGCGATAAATGGGGTTATCTGCATTCCGACTTAATACCCGTACTTGCATACCTTTGCTGCTCAGGTGTTTATTGAGAGCCGAACCCACCAATCCGGAACCGCCGGCAATTAATACCCGTAAAGAATGTGATGATTTCACCATGATCTGTAAACAATGCTAAGGTAACGCTGTTTTGTCTAATAAAGCCCATATCGCCTTGTCGACCTTTTCCATCAAAGACCTTGAAACCATTACCGGCATCAAAGCACATACCCTGCGGATCTGGGAACAGCGTTATAATCTCATTGAGCCCAAACGAACGTCTACCAACATTCGTTATTATACCGATGACGACCTGCGTTTTATCCTGAACGTTTCTATCCTCAATAATTCGGGCATAAAAATATCAGAGATCGCTGGCATGAAAGCAGAGGATATCCGGGAGAAGGTTGTCAGCCTCTCAGAGAATTCCACTTCCTTTTCCGCCCAGGTCAAGTCACTGAGCAAGGCCATGTTCGCATTGGACGAAGCAGAATTCAACCGCATCCTGGCCGATAGTATCTTACGCAGCGGACTGGAAGATACCATGATCCACCTGGTATTTCCCTTTCTTCACCAGATCGGTGTGCTTTGGGTTACCGGGGCCATCCATCCCGCCCATGAACATTTTATAACCAACCTCATCCGGCAGAAACTTTTTGTGGCCATCGATGCCCAAACCGGTAATACCCGGGAGAAGGGTAAAAAATTCCTGCTCTTTTTACCCGAAGGCGAGCCCCATGAGATCGGCCTCTTGTTCGCCAACTACATGCTCCGCAAGCGTGGCCACGCGGTGGTTTACCTGGGTCAGAACCTTCCATTCGAAGACCTGCGCCATGTGTTTAATTTTTATGAACCCGAATATGTGGTTTCCGTGCTCACCAGCGGCATGAACCCCGAAGAGGTCCAGGATTTTGTTGACCGCATCGCCCTCTCCTGGCCCAAAGCCCAAATATTGTTAACCGGCTATCTGGTGGTAACCCATCCCGGATTAAAAGTTCCGGAGAAAGTGCAGGTGATCAAGAGTGTGGAAGAGATGCGCCAGGCGATAGATGGGCTGTAGGCTATAAGCTCTTGGCTGTAGGCTGAGAAACTGTCGACCGTTGACCGTTGACTGTCGACTGTCGACTGTAGACTCCTCAACCTCAACCTAATTCCTTAAGTTTGCTCCATGCCCCATGCCCCATGCCCCCCTTTACTGGAGGTAAATAACCTGAACGTCTCCTTCCAAACCCAGGAAGGAACCTTCCATGCCGTTAAAGACCTGTCGTTTTCCCTGAATGAAGGAGAGAGCCTGGCCATTGTTGGCGAATCTGGCTCCGGAAAAAGCGTAACATCCCTTTCCATTATGGGACTTTTACAGAAACCNNCATGATCTTCCAGGAACCCATGACAGCCCTGAACCCGGTAATGCGTTGCGGCAAACAGATCCTTGAAGTGGTGGAAACGCATTTAAACCTTTCAAAGGCAGAAGCCAAAGCCCATGTTCAGCAGCTTTTGGAAGAGGTACAATTGCCCGACATTCCCCGGATGCTGTGTTCTTATCCCCATGAACTCAGCGGAGGACAACGCCAGCGTATCATGATCGCCATGTCCCTGGCGGCCAATCCGCGTTTGCTTATTGCCGATGAGCCTACTA
>DQHT01000005.1 GCA_003531115.1 Bacteroidota bacterium
CTGAAAGAGCATAATAGCCTTGAAATTACTCATATGCAGGCCAAAAGTGTCATATGTTCCAAAGGCATGTATTTCAGCGACCTTGAACTCGAAACGCCCAATAGTTCGCTGAAGGATTATTTTGCGATGGAATACAGCCACTGGCGTGATTTCGGCAATTTTAATGACGATGTGTACATGACCGCCCGCCTGAAAGGAAGCAAGGTGAGTTTTGTGGATATCCGTTATTTTTCCGACAACCTGCTCGAATGGGGAGAAACCATTGAAATAGGCGGAGAGGCAGAGGGCCCGTTAAGTTCAATGAAAGCACGGGGTCTGGATATTCGTTTTGGAGAAAAATCGACACTGAAAGGTGCGCTCACCATGCGTGGTTTACCCAATATCGATGAAACATTTATTGATGCTACCATAGATAAAGCCAGTGGTAACCGGGATGAACTTGCTAACCTCCTGCAAATGCAGACCCTGCCGAAAGAACTTGATAAACTTGGCGACTTCCATTATTCCGGACGCTTTACGGGGTTTATTTATGATTTTGTAGCCTTTGGCGACTTCCATACCGATCTGGGATTTGTCAGTACTGACATCAACATGAAACTCCATTTCCCTGAAGAATATTCAGGTACACTGGAAACGGTCGACTTCGATATCGGTACCTTTCTGGGGGTTACTGAAATAGGTAAATTAAGTTTTAACGGTTCGGTGAAGGGGAAATATTTTGAGCTCGACAGCATGGAAACCGAGATCCAGGCAAGCATCAGTAAGCTCGACATCAACAACTATTCCTACCAGAATATGGAAGTGAATGGGGTGTTAAAAGACCGCTTTTTTGAAGGAAACCTGGATGTGAATGACCCAAATCTGGTCATGAATTTTGACGGAAAGGTGAATTTCAAAGGAGATCGTCCGGTGTTTGACTGCATTGCCGACTTCGAAAAAGCCAATATTGACGAACTCCGGTGGATCCCTGATTTCCCCGCCCAGGTTTCGGGTGAGATCGTCATGGACTTTAATGGAAACAGCCTCGACGATTTTCTTGGAACCATCTGGGTACGAGGTATGGAGATCGAAAAAGACAAACGGGTTTATCCCATCGACAGCCTCATGTTGCAATCGGTGTATGGAAGTAATTACCGCCGCATCAGCGTCAAAAGCGATTATGTCGATGCCCGGCTGGAGGGCGATTTTTTGCCTTCTGAACTGGGCAAGAGTTTTAACAATTATTTGGTACAACTTTTACCCAATACCATGGATTTTGAACGGGTGGAGCTCAAGGCCCAGGACTTTACCTTCAATGTCGACATAAAAAATACCAGAGAAATTTCAACACTCATCTCACCGGGAACCTGGATAAACTCCGCCAGCCTCTCCGGCTCGTACAATACTTCCACCTCAGCACTGTCAATGCGGGCCTTGGTCGATCAGCTTACCTGGGGTTCCTTCGAATTCAATCAATTGGGAGTCAGTGCCGACTCATCGGTTGGCGATGAGGCTTTTGGCTTACAGGTATTTTGCCTCGAGGTTTATGAATCCGACTCGCTTATTGCCCACGGCATCAATTTCGATTTTGAAGTTGCCAGAGAAAACATAGCATTTGCCATACAGGGTTACAGTACCCCTTATTCCACCGAGATCAGTCTGAACGGGAATCTGGTTTATACAGATACTTCCATCTCAACCGCCTTTGATCCATCCTTTATATTGATGGATACCATGAAGTGGCGTATCGCCAATGACTCCCGCCTTACGTTGCTGCATGATTCCATATTGATGATCGATAATTTTGTGCTTGCTGCTTACAATCAAAGCGTTCATGTAAATGGGGTCCTGTTCAGCGAAGACCGCGATAAGCTGTTGATCGACTTCAAACAGTTCGACCTGGCCGTCTTAAACCCTTTTATTTTCCCGATGGACGATGGTTCCATACATGGATTGGCAGAAGGAACATTTCATATTCAATCCTTTGAAGGAAAACTGCCCTTGTTCACCTCCGATTTACGTATTGACGGCCTCGGGTATAACCACCAGGAACTTGGTAATCTTCTCCTCAAGGCACAGGTGGCAAATAAATACCAGATCATAACCGTAAATGGATTTTTGCAGGACGGGCCGACCCAGCGTATTGCCCTCTCCGGTTTTATCAATGCCTCCAAAGAAAGCAGCGGCTATAATTTGAAACTGGAAATGGAACAAACCCCCTTGTACCTGTTTCAACCCTTTTTGGATGGATTGGTATCTGACCTGAAAGGTACGGGAAAAGGCCGGCTGGAGATCAGCGGTCCTTTGAACAAACCCGAACTCAAAGGAAAATTGTATCTGGAAGAAGCCGGTATGAAGGTGGATTACCTGAATACAGCTTACCATTTTAACACCATTGTTACGATCACCAGCAACCGTATTGACTTAGGACGGTTTAAAATTTATGACGAAAAAAACAATTCGGGTTACCTCTCGGGTTATGTCACGCATGACTTTTTTAGTGATTTTGTACTGAATATTGAACTCAGCAGCCTGAAAAATTTCCTCTGTTTGAATACCGGCCTGGAGGATAATCCTGACTATTACGGAACGGCCTACATGACGGGATACGCACGTTTCAACGGACCACTCGATGACCTTAAGATCGATATAAAGGGGAAAACGGAAAAAGGCTCGGCATTTTTTGTGCCCCTTGAAAATTATGGGGGGTCAAGCGAACTGGCCTTCATTCGTTTTGTGAGTTTTGACGATTATGGAGCGGAATTGCCGTATCAGGATCTTTCGGGTATCCAGTTGAATTTTGATCTGGAGATCACTCCCAGTACTGAGGTTCAGTTGATCTTTGACTCGA
>DQHT01000065.1 GCA_003531115.1 Bacteroidota bacterium
GGCAAACACTGGTGGAAGAACATATTCCCGGGATACCCGGCGATGTATTCATCCGTGATTTCATGAGTCTTCCAAATACTAACCGGATCAGGTTTGCGAAGGAGTTTGTGAAATTCAATGAACGCTGTTTTGTTCGCCTGCTGGGAGATATGAGGGCTTATAATTTTATTGTCGAGATCACCCCCGATATTGAAGATTTTCAATACCGCATCCGCTCCATAGATTTTGACCAGCAAAGTTTCGAGGGAAGAAAAAACCTCTACCTGCCCCAGTATTTCAAGGAAAATGCACCCATCGTTGAATTATGTATAAAGTACCTTAATTCAGATTCCATCGAGCAGTACCAGTCTGAAGAAAGAACCATGATGGCTTTCAGGCTGGCCTCCCAGCGCTACCGGATCATGGATCTTTTAACCATTATGGGGAAGGATGAGATCTCTCCCCCGGAAAAAACAGAGCAGCTAAAAGCGGAACTCGGGGCCCATTTTAAGACTTCCGCATTCAGGACGACGAGTTCCATGGGACAGCTTCTAAAGGTGCATTTAAAGCAAACCCTGCGCAAAAATCTACTTATTTTGCAAAAATCAATGGGAAAATGGCAGGATTAAGGGTTATCTTTGCCGCGCGAAAAAACTTTGCTTTCTCATTCAAACAATCATTATGGCTTCACAAAAAATTTTAGATCTACTGGGCGACCAGGCCGGCTATCTGCTAGATCACACCTGCAAAACAATCGACAAAACAACGCTGACTCTTCCCTCTCCCACGCATGTCGAAGAGATTTGGGTAAACTCCAACAGAAGCAACCAGGTACTTCGCAGTATGCAAACCCTGTTTAACAATGGCCGTATGGCTAATACTGGTTATATTTCAATATTTCCCGTTGACCAGGGAATTGAACATAGTGCCGGTTCTGCATTTTCTCCAAACCCGATTTATTTTGACCCTGAAAATATTGTAAAGCTCGCTATTGAAGGAGGATGTAACGCTGTTGCTTCTACCTTTGGCGTGCTGGGCATCATGAGCCGCAAATATGCACACAGGATCCCCTTTGTTGTTAAGATAAACCATAACGAATTCCTGAGCATGCCTAACCGTTACGACCAAACGATGTTTGGTACTATCAAAAGTGCATGGAATATGGGTGCTGTGGCTGTTGGTGCAACCATT
The DNA here is from genome assembly GCA_003531115.1 of Bacteroidota bacterium. GTDB lineage: Bacteria > Bacteroidota > Bacteroidia > UBA8524 > UBA8524 > UBA8524. The sequence goes on from DQHT01000065.1 coordinate 1,171, forward strand.
TACTGGGGTAGCCAGGAAAGTGCCCGTCAACTTAAAGAAGTTGCCGAAGCATTTGAGTATGCGCATGAACTGGGAATGGCTACCATTTTATGGTGCTATACCAGGAACAACGGTTTCAAAGTGGATGGCGTGGATTATCACACTTCTGCTGATCTTACCGGGCAGGCGAACCACCTCGGCGTAACTCTCCAGGCGGATATCATCAAACAGAAGATCCCAACCAATAACGGAGGTTACCTGGCTACAAAACATGGTAAAACTTCTCCGCTTGTATACGATAAACTGACCACTGATCACCCGATCGATCTTTGCCGCTACCAGGTTTTGAATTGTTACAGCGGAAGAGTTGGACTGATCAACAGTGGTGGTGAATCAAAAGGTACCAGCGACCTGCAGGATGCTGTAACAACTGCTGTTGTTAACAAGCGTGCCGGAGGTATGGGTCTGATCCTGGGACGTAAAGCATTCCAACGTCCTTTCAATGAAGGCGTGGAACTGCTGGAGGCAACTCAGGATGTATACCTGGATAAGGATATCACTATTGCCTAAGAAATAATCGATCATTTAATAGGAGGACTGCATCATGAATTTGATGCAGTCTTTTTTTTACTATGAAGGTTAAAGAATACCCCTGCTGTAGAATATCCTCCTCATCCCTTTTTGAACATCAATTTACTTTTCCTTCATTCTCAGTGATTTGAATTTACGGCACCATTTTTTGATCTGAATATTGGAAAAAATGGCAGATAAATCATCCAGTTCAAACTCAGGTGAAGGCAGAGATCAGCCAGCTCACCGACGTGTGGAAGAAGTAACCAAGGAGGATATCCTGAAAAATTCAGGAGAATTTAAATCCACCGAAAAGTCACGCGAAGGCCAGCAGGAAAATTTGTCACAGCGTGGGTATGAAGAAGACCAGCCCGGTGAACCGGTAAGATCCTCCGGATCTTTATCGGCGGAAGACCAAAAACCACCGGCGGGCGAACCGGATGAAACAGACGAAAACAACACTGTTAACACAAAAAACGACGATCATGGCAAAAAGAGATAGAGACTTCAGACCAGAAGAAGGTCAACAGGGAAATCAGAACTGGGACGATCAGAACGATAAGATTAATCAACCAGGAACGGAAGAAGAGAAAACATCCAGTGCTGAAGCAAAGGACAGAAGCACACTTGGAGCAGGCAGCAGCCAGCGCAACAAAGAAGACAATGTAGGACCATTGGATGCGGACCTTAGCCAGCTTCCAAGCGAAAAAAGAATGGATAGAAGTAATCAAACAGGACCCGGATTGGGCTAGTACTGATCACCAGTAATTATTTGGGAAACCAGGCAAACGGGAATGCTTAAACGAATTCCCTAAACCCGGTTTCCCATTTTTTTTAAGTAAAAATTATTTCTCCGTAACAACCATTTCCTGGTAGGTCCTAAAACGCTTTTTTCTTTTCAACCTCTTTTGGCTTATACTTTTCAGGGTGAAGGATAGCAATAAATTTATTTTTCCCTCCCAGGGCAATCCTTGCTGCTTCCTGAACGTCTGAAGGCTTAAGACTTTTTACATATGTTTCATAACCTGAAAAATATTTCAACCCTGTTCCTTTTAAGCGGGCATCCAGTATCTGGTTAAGCCAAACATTATTCTCTTTAAGATTTGTGCGGTAATGTTCAAGCCATTGCTTTTTAACCTTATCCAGGTATTTTTCATCGGGCCCCTTTGTAATCATCTGCTGAAATTCCCGGTTAAGCAGGGAGATCAGCGTATCTGCTTTTTCAGGACCGGTAGGTAATTGAACCACCATATTAAAATTTGAATATGGATACCTTTCAACAGAACTGAAGGTTTGTCCCCCATAGATCCCCTGTACCTTTTCCCTCAATTCTTCAAAAATTCTGATATTCAGTATCTCGCTAAGTGCTTTCATCTTAAGATCCAGACCCTGCGAATAGGGAATTTCCCCTGTATAAAATCCAAGGATCATACTCTGNNCTAATAAAAAACTTCTTTGGAGATGATGGAAGACTGGCAATATATTTTTCAACCAGGGGCATGATCTCTTCGGGAGAAAAACTTCCCACAAAAACAAAATGCATCCCCGTGGCGTTTCCAAACCGCTCCCTGTAAATTTCAAGAGATCGGTCGAGATTTATTTTTTCAAAATATTCCGGCTTTGGAACCACCACCGGTGCCAGCGGATCACCGTGAAACAGCACTTTATACATGGTATCTATAAAAGAGGTTTGCGGATCTGCATCAAGGTTGGCATACTGCGATTTATTTTTTTGAACAAAAGACCTGAAGAGTCCGGTATCTCTTCGGGGCGAAGTAAAATACAAATAAGCCAGTTGCATCATAGACTCGATATCACGTGCCCCGGAACTTCCCCGCAGGCCATCGGAAATGGTTGAAAAAACAGGGCTGACCGATACCGATTTCCCTGCAAGCGCTTTCCTAAGATCTGTCGGAGTGAATGCCCCTACACCCATAGCATTGACAATAGCCGTGGCATATTCAGCATTGTATTTATCCGCCAGGTCATAGTTATTTTTACCACCCTGCCTTGTTGCGCCCATTAATACCTGGTCGTCTTTAAAAGTCGTGGGCTTAAGTGTAACGGTGACTCCGTTTGAAAGTTTTAATTCCGTAAGTCCAAGCACCGTATCCTTTTCCTGGCTGATGATTTTTCCTGGCACAGGGGATTCGGTGAGCAGTTCTTCGGATACTGCTTTCTCTTCATAGGGATTAACATTACTTTGGTCAATGGAACCTGCCATAGCAAGAATCTCTTTTTCCGTAGGGAGTTTTTCCGATTCCTGATTCTCAGGACCAAATACATAAATAAAGCGGTTCTTATCATTCCTGAACCTGTTGGCGACCTGGTTGACTTCCTCCAGGCTGATACCGGGGATGAAGGCTTTGGCATATTCATATTCTTTTTCAATGCCGGGTATCGGTTCGTCTTCCAGGAAGTTGCGCACATATTCACCTATCAGCCTGTTGCTTTCGGTAGTG